>JAFWZP010000016.1 GCA_017522255.1 Bacteroidales bacterium
TACGATATTATCGACACCTTGCAGTTTGTGGTAGATGCCGAAGGCTTGCCCATGCCGGTGAATCATGCCGTAAGCCACACCGTGGCAAAGAGTGCTATCTCGGCACTAAGCTACGCACCGCAATCCGCCGGTAACTACAATGCCGAAGAGGTGTTCACCTCCGTAATGCAGGAAGGCGAGAAGCTGAGAGCCTACGAGCTGCAAAGCAGGGTGATGGAACGATACAAATCCATAACGCTGAACGGCTATCTGTACATAAAAGACATGGCACAGCGTATAGGCCTATTGTGCAAAACGGTTATCAATCCCCGCTGTGTATACTACAGTCTGCAACCAGCATTGACAGCCACCATAGCCACCACCACGGCAGGCACTGCTTCGAACAGCCAATTTGCTTCCTCGCCATAAAGTGTAAAACTACCATGGTTTTGAGTCGTAAGTGCCATACTTTCGGGTCAAAACTCCCATGGTTACGGGTCGTAAGTGCCATAGTTTTGGATCGTAACCCACATGGTTTTGAGCTATGGGCAGTGAGGCTTCATTGGACAAAAGACTTGAGTCAAACGACTAAAGGAATCTGACTTTCGTCCTTCGACTTTAGACTCTCGACGGACAATGAGCAATGAGCCCAAAGCTCGCACCTCAAATTACATTACTACATTACTACATTACATTTTTTGGGACTACGGGGCTGTGAGCTATGGGCAGTGAGGCTTCATCGGACAAAAGACTTTCGTCCTTCGACTTTAGACTCTCGACGGACAATGAGTTCAAGGCTCAAGACTCAAGACTCAAAGCCCAAAAGACCTCGACGTTTTGATACGGCTTCCAAATTCAGTTTATCCTTAAACTCACAAACAAATTCATCACTAATTCGTTGATATGCCGAAATATGTTCCCAATCCACTTCGCTGCTAAACTCTCGTATAAAATCCTCGCTAAGCACTTGGTTGCGGCATATCAAACTCCAGTCCAATTTATCTTTTCTTATGCGGATAAAATCCTCGCTAAGCACCTGATGTCTTGCAATACAATCCCAGTCTACCATGAAATGATTTTTTATGATAAACCCTTCGCTCAATTGCTGAAATTTAGATATTCTTTGCCAATCCACCTTGTCTTTGAATTCCAAAATAAAATCCTCGGACAGTTTTTGAAAACCGGAAATATTTTTCCAGTCAAGTTTGTTCTTAAACTCTCGAATAAAGCTCTCTGATAACGATTGATATTGAGAAACTTTTTTCCAATGAAGTTTGTCGACAAATTCACGCATAAAATCCTCTGATAGTTTCTGATATTGACATACATTTGTCCAATTCAGCACATCGGCAAACTCACGTATAAAATTTTCGGACAACACTTGATGTTGGGTTACTAAATTCCAATTCACTTTATCTTGAAAATCCAATATCAAATCCTCTGTCATAGTTTGATGTTCGACCATGGTCCACCATGTGAGTTCTTCGCTAAACTCACGCATAAAATCTTCGGTCAGTTTTTGGTTTATCGATATGCAAAACCAATCCACCTTGTGAGCAAACTCTCGTATAAAATCCACATTCAGTTGCTGATATCTTGAAATGTAATACCAATCCACCATCTCCTGAAACTCGCGTATAAACTCTTCGCTAAGCTTCTGATAATGCGAAATAAGCCTCCAATCCACTTTATCGAAAAATTCACGTATAAAATCCTCGCTAAGCTGCTGAGTAAACGAAACTATTTGCCAATCCACATAATCTTTCACTTTTCTGATAAAATCCTCGGAAAAGTGCCTGGAATGCAATATTGGTTTCCAATACAGTTTATCCTTAAACTCTATCAAAAATTCTTCTGTCAAATTAGGTTGTTTCGACACATAATTCCAATTTACTTTATCCTTTACCCTTCTTACAAAATCTTCAGAAAACGCACCACCATCAAGATAATAATTCACATTTAATTTATCCTGAAACTCCACCACCAAATCATCGGTAAAAGTATATCTTTTCTTAATTATACTCCACTTCAGATAGTCTTTAAATTCCCTTATCTGCTCCACAGTGAGGGGGTAATACTTAGATATCAAACGCCAATCCACCTTATCCTTAAATTCTCGCAAATCGTCAACCTTCAAGGAATAATTTTGGGTAATATAACTCCAATCAATGTAATCTTTAAATTTGTTCAAAAACTCCTTGGTAACAGGCATATTCTTTGTTACATAATCCCAATCAACATATTCCACATACTCTCCGATAAAGTCCATATCGAGGGGATAATTGGCAGTAATAAAATCCCAATTGATAAAATCTCTAAACTCATTTATAAACTCCGGTGTAAGGGGGTGTTTTTTAGTAATAAGATCCCAATCCAAATATAAACTAAACCTCCACATCACCTCCTCGGTAATATTATATTTGGCGGGGGTTATCAATTTCCAGTCGATACTATCTTTTACTCTATCAATAAAATCCCAAGGAGCAGGCACCGGGTCGCGTTGCAAAATATAGTTTACGTTCAGCTTATCCTGAAAATCGGCTATAAAATCCATTGAAAGATTTTGCTTCTTTACAATAATATCCCACAGCATATAGTCGCAAAACTCGCGCATAAAATCCTCGGTAAGAGGAATAGACCTACACACATACTCCCAGTCCACTTTATCTTTCACCCTGCCGATAAAATCTAACGACACATTTCGCGAACGTATTATGTAGTTTATATCCAATCTATCTTGCTGCTCCACCATAAAATCCTCGGTAAAGGATCTATTTTGTTGCAAAAATTTCCAATCCATTACCTCGGCATGCTCACGCATAAAATCCTCAGACAGTCCCCTGTGCCGTGCCACACTGTCCCAAGACACATAGTCCTTAAATTCCAATATAACCTCCTCGGTGAGTGGCATATTTCTACTCAGATGCAGCCAATCAGCCTTGTCTTTAACCTTTCTGACAAAATCCCAAGATACAGGTCGGGTACGTACTATATACTTAATATCCATCCTATCCTGAAAATCGGCCATAAAATCCTCCGAAAACAACCTTCTCTTGCATAAGTATTCTATATCTACTTTGTCGTGAAACTTACGCATCAAATCTTCGGACAAGTATTTGTATCTTCCCACAAATTTCCAATCCACCTTGTCGGAATAATCTCTTATCAAGTCGTTGGAAAGTTCCTGATACTCCGACAACATCTTCCAATCTACCTTATCATGAAATTCGCGAATAAATTCCTCCGACATTTTTTGATATCTACAGGCAACCGACCAACTAAGCCTATTGCTATAGGCACGCATAAACTCTTCAGACAACTTCTGAAATCTGCACACTGAAGACCATTGTAATCTATCAATATAATCACGCATCAGTTCTTCGGACAATTTCTGACACTTGCACAAATCGGGCCAACTCATCTTGTCGGCGAAATCTCTGATCAACGATTCCGATACATTTTGTTTCTTACTAACCGTTTTCCAATCCACATAATCCAAAAAATCTCGAATAGTTTTTTCGGGCCACTTTCTGTTGGCACAAATAACCTCCCAATTCAGGAATTTAGCATATTTATGCATAAAAGCCTCTGAAAGATCTTTTCTCCTCGATTCGTAGTTCCAATCTATCCGCATCCGATAAGCAGACATAATTTCGTCAGAGATTTCGGTATTTTCATTCACTACACTCCCTATATTTACATCGTTCAAGTTGTTTAATTCTTCATCGTTCATATTATATGGTATTGGTGTTACATATTATTGTATTTCAGCCTATCATAGACAGCATTCGTTGCTATTATTTTTAGTCCATATTCTTAGAAGATAACAAAACATACAATTCCTATCAAAAAAAAATATAAAATTAAAAATTGTATTTTTCTATTTTCTAAGAGTTTGCAAAAATACTAATTATTTCGCTATCGACCAAATTTATTTTGATTTTTTATATCTCTGCAATATAATAACCAACAAACGAGAGCTACAACAAAGTTTTTTTTTGAAACAACAATACCTCAAGACTTTTTTTGTTGAAACCACAAGTAATCGTTAGTTTCTCTACACTATTGGTCTACAGATTTTAACCCTCTTTGTAGTCTGGTGGAATAAAAAAACTGCCAACTCAAATAGCGTAGCTAAAATAGGGAGGGATTTTAAAAAAAAGAATACCCCGATACAATTAATCGAGGTATTCAAAGAAATGTTATGGATATATAAAAAAATTATTTTTCGATACGAATACGAGCATCTACAGCCACTACAGCTTTCGGAGTTCCCAATAATGGGTTAAGGTCCATTTCGGCTATTTCGGGTGCTGCCATTACAAGGGCACTAACGCGTGCTATTTGTTCGGCATAAATATCGATATTAACGGGTTCTTGACCACGAACGCCTTCCAATATCTTGTATCCACGAAGGTTGGCAAGCATTTCTTTGGCTTCGCCTGCAGTGATAGGTGCAAAGGCGCTTTGTACGTCTTTAAGCACTTCGATGAATATACCACCTAAACCAAAGAACACTTGATGACCGAATTTTTCGTCGCGTATAGCACCGATATATACTTCGGTACCGTCAAGCATTGGGTACATTTCCACTGCGTAAGTGTCTTTGATAGCCATCAAGCGGTCGAATTCCGAAGCCACTGTTTCGATGTCTCTTACATTAAGAGTTACACCACCAACGTCCGATTTGTGTACAGGGCCCACAACTTTCATTACCAATGGGTAACCTACTTCGTTGGCAAAGTCGATAGCTTGTTGTTTTTGATCTACCACGCGTATTTGCTTTTGAGCTATACCGGCAGCATCAAGCATTTCGTACATTTCATCAGGACCTATATAACCATTTTGACAGCTGTCTACCACCTTGCGTATTCTTTCTTTGTCTATAGCCGGCAGTTCTACATTTTCGGGTTGTGGTTTAGGAGTGTGAACCACTTTCGCCAAAGCATTTCCAAATACACATTCTTCGGGGAAGTTGATGCGATGTTTGTTGGTGATAAAGTCAGCTATCTCGTCTTTTACGTTAATGATAGAAGGCAATATTGGGAAGATGGGCTTTTTGCAAGTCTTCATTTTTTGGTCAAGCACTTCATATACGTCCCAGTTGGGGAACAATCCCGGACTACCGAATATTACGGCCATAGCATCGATGTTGTCGAAATCGTTCTCGCAAGCGTCGATGATATATCCAAGTTGTTCGGCAGTACCTGTAGCCAAGAAGTCGATAGGGTTACCCACCGAAGAACCTGCAAATAACTTACCCAATAGCTCATCGGCTTTAGGACCTTCGATATGAGGCACGTCCAAACCATTGTTTGAAAGCACGTCGGTAAGCATAACGGCGGGACCACCTGCGTGAGTAATAACGGCAATGTTTTTGCCTTTCACTTCGGGGTGCATAAATATAGCACACACAGTGGTAAGTTCTTGACGGTTGTGGCAACGAACTATACCCGCTTTGCGGAACAAAGCATCTACAGCTACATCGCTGGTAGCTAAAGCACCTGTATGAGAGCTTGCAGCACGGCTACCGGCAGCACTACCACCCGATTTGATGGCTGCTATGCGACATCCTTTGTTTATAAGCGAACGAGAGTGCTTCAACATTTTTTGTGGGTTGGAAATCTTTTCCATATAAAGCATTATCACACGGCTACTCTTTTCGGGGTCGAAAGTATTGTCTAAGTGTTCCAACACATCTTCTATACCTGTTTGAGCAGAGTTACCTACAGCCCACACGCTGTTGAAAGTAAGACCATTGGTCATACCATATTCTTTGATAAAGACAGCTGTGGCACCGCTACCGGTTATAAAATCAACGCCTTTGGGATCTAAAGTTGGTATAGGCGAATCGAAAGCACCGCAGTAGTTGGTATTCAAGAAACCTGTACAGTTAGGTCCTATCAAAGTACCACCTACGCTATTCACTGTATCTACTATATGTTTTTCGATAGCAGCACCTTCGGCATTTTCTTCAGAAAATCCTGCCGACAATATAATATATCCCTTTGTACCTTTTTCTTTGGCTAATACGTCAACCGTGGAAGGACAGAATTTGGCTGCTATAGCCATGATAGCACAATCAACTTGTGGAAGGTCTTCCACTTTTTTGTAACATTTTACGCCTTGAACTTCGTCTTCTTTTGGGTTTACGGCATATACTTCGCCTTTGAAATTGCTATTTAATAGGTTTTTCAATACTTTTCCACCGGGTTTGGCTACATCAGCCGATGCTCCTACAACCACTATACTATGTGGATTTAATAATTCTTTTGCAATCATATTATTTATGTTTTATTTATTGTCTAAAATAATGTGCAAAGATAGTTATTTTTTTTGATATAAACAACTATATTTTTATAATTGGTTATGATGGTGGTGAATAACAGTGTGTAAGGAAAATAAAATATTCGTAAAAGAGTGTATTTGTTTGACAAATGAATTGAAATTTACACCCTATTGTCAATTGTTTTATAGTAGGGTATCATAGAAATGATGGTATACTGTCAATCCTTTGATGGTATATCATCTAAAAATCCCTCGTGATGTAGTTGAAATTACCTCGTGAGGAAATTTTATCTACCTCGTGAGGCAGATAAATCTACCTCACGAGGTAATTTTATTTCTTTGTGTGATATGTTTTTTATTTTGTATGCGGATATTTATTTCTTTTTATGTGGCAATTTAGGGAACATTTTTCTAAACCTCACCAAAATAGTAGAAATATTGTCGCCGGCAACCACGAGGGTTACAGCTACAATAATAAGTGTAAGTCCGCAAATATCGCGAATACTCAGGGTTTCGCCAAATACGGTTATGCCAAAAAATATTGCCGTTACCGGTTCCAATACTCCAAGTATGGCAGTAGGTGTGGAGCCTATGTATTGTATGGCAAGGGTTGTACATACAAATGAAACCGTTGTAGTTAATACCGATAAGGCCAATATGTTTCCCCACATATACCAATGTGATGGTAATTGGAGGTTTTGTCCCATTCCAAGTTTGCAGAAAAACAGCACTGTGGCTATGCACATTACATAAAAAGATATGGTGAGTGTTGGAGTTTGTTTAAGCGCCGATTGGTTTACACCTACTATATATATGGCATAGGTGAGTGCCGACAGCAGAACAAACATAGTGCCATAAGGCTTAGAGTAGCACCTTCGGAAGCGTTGTACAGCATGGTTATGCCCAATGTGGCCATAGCTAGGCATATTATTGTAATGGGTTTGAGCTTTTCCTTGAAAAAGATTTTCATTATCAAAGCCACCATTATGGGGTATACAAACAGTATGGTTGAGGCAATGCCAGCATCCATATAGTTGTAACTTTTAAAGAGAGTCCACGATGTAGCAGCCATCATCACGCCCATAAGCAACAGAGGCATAGTTTCGCCTGCCTTCAATTTGAAACGCTGACCTCTAAGACGTGCCATAAATGCCACTATAGGCACTGCTATAAGGTAGCGAAGAAAAAGCACCGAATCAGTATCCATACCGGCTTGGTATAAGGGTAGAGTAAATAGCGGATTCATACCGTATACGGCAGCCGCCAATATTCCTAATATATATCCTTTGGTTTTGGTGTTCATTATTTTATTGTATATATATGTATTGTTTTATTGTATATATGTTATCTCAATTGGTTAAGATACATTTGTATAGTATTCTCGATACCAAGATACAAAGCATCGCATATAAGGGCATGACCTATCGACACTTCGTCAAGGAAAGGCACTTGAGCGTGAAAATACTCTAAGTTTTCCAAACTGAGGTCGTGTCCGGCATTTATTCCCAAGCCTATCTCGTGGGCAAAACGAGCAGTTTCTACAAACTTTTTCACTGCCATAGCTCTGTCTTTAGTATAGTTAGAAGCATACGATTCGGTATACAGCTCAATACGGTCGGTACCTGTTTCTTTAGCTTTTTCTATCAGTTTAAAATCACCGGCATCAATAAATATCGACACCCTTATGCCTGCTTCTTTAAACTCTGCTACTTTGTCTTTCAAAAAATCAAAATGATTTATGGTATCCCAACCGGCATTCGATGTCAATACATTTTCAGCATCGGGTACAAGGGTTACCTGTGCAGGTTTCACCTCTTTCACCAATTCGGTAAATGAAGGTATAGGATTACCTTCGATGTTAAATTCAGTGCTGAGAATAGGTTTAAGTTCTCTTACATCTTGGTAGCGAATGTGTCGTTCGTCAGGACGTGGATGTACAGTTATACCTTGAGCACCGAAACGTTCACAATCCAAAGCAAATTGTAGTACATTTGGCATATTGCCACCACGTGCATTACGTATTGTGGCCACTTTATTTATATTTACACTTAGTTTAGTCATTGTTTTACTGCGTTTTATATCGTTATTGATAAAAAAAATATAATGCAAAGTTACACAAAAATTAGTTCTTTATTGTTCTATTGAAAGAAAAATAGTATTTTTGTGTTTGAAATATTTCCGAGTAAATAATATAACAAACTAAAAAACAAGACTATATGACTGTTCAAGATTTGGTTGATAAATTAAATTTAAAAGTTTTGTCGGGTTTCGATGGTATGAAACGCGAAATAGAGGGCTGTTATGTATCAGACCTACTCAGCGATGTAATGGGCAATGCCGATATGGGCAATGTATGGGTAACACTTCAAACACATAAAAATGTCATGGCCATCACATCACTTAAAGAATTGGCATGTGTGGTGATAGTAAAAGGATTGATGCCATCACAAGACACCATAGACCAAAGCAACGAAGAAGGTATACCCATACTATCCACCACTATGGAAACATTTGATGTTGTTGGACGCATATATAACATTATAAAAGAATAGCACCCATGAGTCTTCGTCCCTACAAAGCCGATATGCACATACACACAGTTCTTTCGCCTTGTGGCGATTTAGAGATGAGCCCTATAAACATAGTGAAGTGTGCCAAATCAAAGGGATTGGATATGATAGCTATCACCGATCACAACACTACACGCCAAGTGAGTGTAACACAAAAGATAGGACACAGCAACGGGTTGTTTGTAATAGGTGGAGTGGAGATTACCACTAAAGAAGAAGCTCATGCTTTGGCATTTTTTGGTGACGAAAGCAGCCTGAGTATGTTTCAATTTTTTTTGGACAGCCGCCTGCCCAAAATAGCAAACGACGAAGACCGCTTTGGCTACCAATTGATAGTAAACGAAAACGAAGAAATAGTGGGCGAAGAGCCATATTTACTTATAAATGCTATAGATGCCGACCTTGACGAGATATATGATGTGGTGCACAGCATAGGTGGACTATTTGTTCCGGCACATATCAACAAGTCTACTACAAGTTTGACAAGCCAATTAGGTTTTGTGCCACCCGATATAAAAGCCGATGGCATGGAAATTTCAAAACACACTACCAAAGAAACTTTTTTGAAAAAGAATGCCTACCTTAAACGTTTTTCGTTTTTCAGGAGTTCTGATGCTCATTATATAAATAATATTGGCGAAGTATATTCTATTTTTAATATGTACGATTTGTCGTTCGACGAATTTGCAAAAACACTAAAACAAGAAGGCGGACGATATATTGACGGAGTATAAAAGAAGACATGAAAGAAATAGCACTACATATAATGGATTTGATGGAAAACTCGGTTCGGGCAAAAGCCTCTACTATAAAGTTGACCATAAAAGAATCCACAACAGATAACTTATATAGCGTAACTATCGAAGACGACGGAGTAGGTATGTCGCCCGACTTTGTAGCCCGTGTTACCGACCCCTACACAACAACACGAACTACACGAAAAGTAGGTTTAGGATTGCCGTTAATAAAAATGAATACCGAAATAGCCGGAGGAGGCATGTCAATAGACAGCGAAGTAGGTAGAGGAACTATACTATCCTTTTGGTATGCCCACGATAGTTGGGATCGTCCACCATTGGGCGATATAGCCGGCACTATAGTAATGTTGGCAGCAAACAACGAGGATAAAAGGATAATATATAAACATATTAGCAAAAAAGGTGAATACACCTTCGACACCAAAGAAATAAAAGAAATATTGGGCGACATGTCGATAAACAACTACGATATAATCAAATACCTCAAAGAGATGATAAACGAAAATATTTTGGATATCGAGGCAAGTAAGTAGATAATAAAAAATGGAAAATGCCACTACATTTTCCATTCCGAAATATTTAATCTATTTTCTACGTCGTTTTCAATATCGTCAGGTAATAACGGAAAGAAGTCTATATTAGAAATAGCTTCTATTTCGTCAATCGTTTTAAGGTATGTTTTCAAATCTTTGTTTCCTGCTTTGTTGTCGAATAAGAAACCTATCGACTCCCAGCTGTCGTTGGTTTTACGTAAAAACACCTTAAAGAAAGCCTTTGGTATGGCCACACCGTTTTCACCTATGGTTTTGTAATTAGTATCAACTATCGGTCCACATACTATATATACGCTATTATATAGCAAAGCCCATTCTCGACCTAGTTCTTCCAATTCTTTCCAATCGCCCTTATTCAAGTTTTTGTTTTGAGGACATATATTACTCATATAAAAACTTTCGTCCATTGCGATCTTGCTCCATTTCATATCAGCAGCCGGTGCCATGTGTCCACGATCGTAGCCACTATGCTTATAATCGTTTGTGGTAGCTGTTCGACCTTTCACATCGGGATCAGGAACAAAATCATTGCCTCTAGGCACTTCGCCAAGAGCTTCGTCGGAGGTAAGTTCGTAAGCTACCCAATTGGGTATACACCACTCCTGATTATAGCTTACTGAGTATCCTGTGTGGTGGATAATCTGCTCATTTTCGGTACAACCCTCTTTGGGAAGTTCTATGTTTTGGATATGAACAACATCGACAGAGGCTACACTCTTGGCAACAAATTCTTTGTAGGCAGTTACAGTTACCGACACTATAAATATAAATATCAAAATCAGTTTTTTAGTTTTTGGTGTCATCGGTAATGTTTTTTTATTTATTTAAATGTTTCTTTATGCTCGCAACCACCCTATCACGAAGGCTTTCGGCAGTTTGTTCTTCCGAAGGATAGACCGGTTTTAAAACGTTTACATTAATTTTTGCCATAAAACGAGGGAACGGAATCCTGACATTGTGATACACAGCACGCTCACTACCTGTTATTGCCACCGGCACCACCGGTACATTAAGTTCTTTGCTTAGTATGGCAAATGTTTCTTTAAACTTGTTCAAATTATTATTGCCCGACCTTGTACCTTCGGGAAATATCACAACATTTTTACCTTTTTTAAGTACAGCACACATCTCCTGCAACGACTCTCGAACATTTTTATTTATATCCATCAGTATAATATTGTTCCTACGAGCCATAAACATCGATAATTTTGTTTTCCAATGTTTCTTTTTCGCAAAAAAGAATGTGTTTTTATTTATCTTGTGTGGCAACTTGTAAGTTACCAATAGTCCATCTAAGGCACTTCGGTGGTTGGCTACTATTATACAAGGCTCGTTGGGTATATTTTTGCTACCTTTGTAACGAAAACGATATATCAATGAGAATGTTATTTTCGAAAAAGTGTTTACACACCAATGTATAAATCCTGGTTTTTGGAGTTTAATATCTGTTTTTGTCGAAAGTATTTCTTTCCAACTTATCTTGCTTTCGCGTAATTGATGGTTTTCTTTCTCAATATATTTAGTCAGCTTACTCAATGTGTTTAATTCATCTATTTGTTCTTCTGTAAGAGAGATATCGAAAGAATTTTCGATATAAGCCAATAGCGATACAACATTCAAAGAGTCCATCGAAAGGTCTATCTCAAAATGGTCGTTTTCATGAGCTACACATCCTGTTTCTTCTTCCACAAAAGCCTTAAGCAATTTGTATATCTCGCTTTTGTTTTCTAATTCCTTTTTTTTCTGAGTTTCAGTTTCAGTCTTATCTATAAGAGTTGGCAGTTTATAACGTTGTAGTTTACCTAATCGTGTTTTGGGAAATTCGTCAGATATTATATGGAATTGTTTAACACGTTTGTATGTAGGATTTTCGTTATTAAACTCTGTTATCTCGTCCTTTATCAACGATTTCATATTTTCTACCGATTGCATACGTATGTTACTCATCATAGGTCGAACAGCTGCATGCAATGCCTCCTTATGTAAAAATATTCCTATCTCTTGAACATATTGACTCTTGAGCATAAACTCTTGTTCCAATAGTTCCGGATTAATGTTTTTGCCATTCGATGTTACTATTATCTCTTTCAATCGTCCTGTTATTTTCAGTCCATACTTATCCAATAGACCCAAGTCTCCAGTATGCAACCAACCATTTTCAATTATTTGGTTTGTTTCTTCAACTCGTTGGTAGTAGCCTTGCATTACGTTGTCGCCTTTAATACATATTTCACCATTGTCGGCTATCTTCACTTTGATGTTTGGCAATGGATCTCCAGTATAGCCCACCCTACGCTTTCCTGGACGAGTAAACGAAATCATGGGTGCAGCCTCTGTCATACCATAACCTTCCAACACATAAAACCCAAGAGTTTTGAGTATCGTAGCTGTTTCGTTAGACAATGCAGCACCTCCCGATACCAAAAATTCTATATTGCCACCAAACTTGGTATGTACACTTTTAAATACTATTTTGGATATACTATCATTGCCTATTAATTTTACCATTTTATATAATAAACGTGTTAGTATGGAGGAATTTATTTTGCCATTATGCCTTTCACCAACATATCGTATAAGCGAGGGACACCTATTATGAGCGACACTTTTCCTTCGTTGAGGGTTTTTAGTATTGATTCGGCATTCATAGCTTCGGCTATATGCAATGTAGAACCTACATATAGAGGTATAAGCATACTACCTAATAGTGGAAATATATGATGTAAAGGCAACAATACCATAACGTTACTTTCGGTTCTAAAAATAGGAACAGCTTTGCTTACAGCATTAACATTAAACATCACATTTTTAATCGATAGCATCACACCTTTAGGCGAGCCTGTGGTTCCTGATGTGTATATAATAAATATAGTATCATCGTCGTTACCAATCGGAATATCAGCAGCCTTGATACTATCTACATTCTCTATATACAAATCAGCCGGAGTAATTATTTGAGCACCCTGAACATTTATTGTTTCAAAAAAATCTCGTTTTTCGTTAGAAACAAAAACTATATCGGGTTTACAATCGTTGATAACATATTCTATCTCATTTTTTGTAGACTGGGTATCTACCGGCACCACCACAGCTTTTGCTCTAAGAGCACCATATAATGCAAAACACCACTCTGGTGAATTGTCAGAACATATAAGCACTTTTTCTGGAGTTTTTTCTAACGAAAAAGCATCACAATATATTTTAGAGTATTGTAATATCTGTTTATAAGTATAAGTTTGCCCTTTATAAGTTAATGCAATTTTATTTCTATCTTTTAGCATAATTCTGTTTTTGTTTAGTTTATAAAATATTAAACATACTTGTGTTTGGGTTCTTTTAGTCAAAGAATTTCCAAACGAATCCCCATTGTAGGGTAAAGTCTTGTCCAGGATAGTGAGGAAGCGAAAAATATTGTGGCTTAGTTTCCCACAAAGCGTTTATATGTAATAACTTTAAAAATATAGTTGCATGCTTTATTTGCAACGATGCAAATACATCCATCCATATATAATTGCCTACTTCAATGTTGTTTTGCCTATAAAAAGCTGCCATAGAAGGGTTATAAGCATCGGCATAGAAAGCGGTGTGGTAGCGAAAATCTACACCTGTTTGTAACTCCAATACCTTGTTGAACAATGTGAAATTTAAAAAGTATGAATGCTTACAAGCAAATGTCGGCACCCGAAATACATCATTGTCGGATGTAAACTGTAGCAGGTTGAAAGTACGCCAATTGAATATTCCAAACTTCAAGTTGATATTTAGCTTTGTTTGCGATAGCCATGCAGTTTTGTCGGTTTGGAATGGTTTGCTATTTGTGTCCAACCATACCATGTTTTTGGCGTTGGTAACAGAAGTGGAGAGTTCTATATAGTCTCTCCAACGGTATTCGAGTTGTAGTTTTTGAGTATGTATTTTGTCGTAATCTCTTTCCCAAATATGGTAATTGCTGTAGTAATAGTGGTAAAAATAATCTGGCGATCTATCAGAGCTTAATCCCAAAAGAGTTATACTATGGTCATTGATAAAATGATACGATATATCGGCTTTAAGCATATTGTTGTTTCTCATAAACACAGTTCCCGACAAGGTCTTTTCAGCAAAAAATCTTGCTTTCAATTTACCAACGTTTATATCCACTTTGGCAAAGGGGAGTATCTCAGTAAAATTGTAAGATTTTCCGGGTTCGGTGATCATAAAATTGTCGTAGCTGAAAGTTCCTTCAACCCAGAGATGACGTAATCCCACGGTTACTTTTATTGGATTGAGATATTCGTAGTCTTTATAGGCATCATTACTCCAAAAAAGTATATTTTCAAGTCTATAGTTCGAAACGCTATCGAATGTATTTATTGAATCCACCTCATAGTTTGGATGATAGATATGGTCAAAATTGGGTTCGTAATAATTCCGTTTATCTTTTTCAAACAATATCTGATGTGCTATCACCCCACGGTTGAATGGAGTACCTTTTCGTATGGTAGTATCACACGTTATCGTGTAGCTACTATCCATTTCCGAAAATATTGTATCTGTGGATATGTGTGTGCCTATCTTTTTTGCAAAATTATATGATTGATGAGCCACTGCTGCAAAATAGTTGTATCGAGTAGAGGCCTCATACATATATACTGGTATTCCTGAGCGGTTTGACTGAACATTCTCTGTAAATAAGCTATCCGTTGTTATACCGCCATTTTCTTGAATATTAAGCTTCTTCCATATTATTCCAGCTTTCAGTTGATAGCGTAAATTTTTGGAATAATAATTTGTAGTAGTACCCAAGTAGTTATTCAATGTTTTTTGATTAGAATAAGCACCTTCCGAGTTTATAAGGTCATAATGTAGAGCAATATTCCATCGTTGCGATAAATTTTGAGTGTGTATTACTCTCACTTTATAATCCGAAATCAACGAATTAAAAAATGCTAACAGAGTATATGGTCGTTGGGTTTGATAGAAAGTAAGATTGTCAAGCGAATAGCCATAACCATTAAAGACACTTTGCTTGTATTTGAATGCTACACCTTCATTAAATTTTGGATATAGAGATATATGAGGTGAGCCCACATTACCGGTGTTTAGATAATAATTATCGTTGAACGAGAATAATGCGTCAGACTGTTCTGTATAGTCAGGAAGTAAAGTTGGGTGAAATGCGTAATATATTTTTGCATCCAATGGTTTGAGATAGAAATAATAAACCGAATTTAACAATGTGGAGTCGGGTATCACTTCGTAATCAAAAATAATACCTTTAGGAAGGGTGTCATTTTCGTGAGAGTTGTCCATCGATGGAAAAGGATTGTTTGGGTTGTTGTTCATATTCCCGTATCTATCTCTTCCTCTTTCTATTTCTATCGAAGTAGGATCGAACGTCGAAGGCACGAACTGAGCGTAAGCACTCCCCCACCCTAAAAGTACTATAATTGATACTATGTGTTTAATATATCTCAAAATCCGTTTTTTTCGGTGTTATTTATTTAAGTTTAAAAATCTTTCGGCATCTATAGCAGCCACACATCCTTTGCCGGCAGCCACAATGGCTTGACGATAATTAGGGTCGCAAACATCGCCGGCAGCAAACACGCCAGGTATATTGGTTTGCGAACCAGGAGCCTGTGTTTTTAAATATCCATTCTCGTCCATATCCAACTGACCCTTGAAGATGTCGGTATTAGGTTTATGACCTATGGCCACAAAGAAACCACTAATATCTATCATTCGGGTTTCGTTTGTTTTCACGTTGTTCAAACGAGCTCCTATCACTCCATCTTCATCGCCAAGAATTTCTTCGGTAACACTATTCCACAATATTTCTATTTTTGGATTACTAGCTACTTCGTGTTGCATAGCTTTAGAAGCACGCAATTCATCACGACGAACTATAAGATACACCTTATTACATATATTAGCTAGATACGAAGCCTCTTCGCAAGCAGTGTCGCCACCACCTACAACAGCAACGTCTTGTCCACGATAAAAAAATCCATCACATGTGGCACACGCCGATACTCCCATACCGAAAAATTGTTTTTCGCTATCTAAGCCCAACCAACGAGCCGAAGCCCCTGTAGCCACTATAACGCTATCAGCAAGAATAGTGTTGCCACTATCATCAACAAGGGTAAACGGACGTTTCGAAAAATCCACACTCTCAATATTGCCTTGACGCACATCAGTACCAAAGCGTTGTGCTTGTCGCTTTAAATCTTCCATCATTTCGTTTCCCGACACCCCACTTGGATAGCCTGGGAAATTTTCTATTTCGGTGGTGATAGTTAGCTGACCACCGGGTTGACGACCTTCGTACAATACTGGGTTCAAATCTGCTCTACCAGTGTATATACCTGCTGTGTATCCTGCAGGACCTGATCCTATTATAAGACAACGCACTTGTTCTATTGTTGACATATTCTTTTTTCCTTATTTAATTATGTTGTTTATAAATATTCTTATAGCTTGTATATTAGACTACCCGACAATACATTATTGAACTGTCCATAATAATTACCTAATAATCCTTTGGCATTGCCTATCTTACTGATACTAGGTAGCGAATAGCTTAATCTTCCTTCTATAGCAATATGAGGATTCAGATATAATCGCAAACCTATAGCCACCGGTATATCCAATTTCTTGTAGTCAAAAATTTCCCCCTTATCTACTCCTCCTTCGGTAACCGACAAATTGGTAAGTACCGATGGTTGTATACCTGCCAATATCTCTATCTTTTCAGTAAGTTTAATACCATAAAGCAAACTTATTTCCACATAGTCCAAAACAGTTACTTGCTGTATTTCGGTATTTCTTGCACCTTTGGAAGAATACGACAACTCCAAATTGGCACTGCTTACACTTCCAAAAGGATATGAAGTAAATATACCTATGTGGTATCCTATTTTATTATATCCCGATGCCATATCGCCATCTATCTGACTAAAATTTCCTCCTAAACGTAGTCCAAAACCAAAGTCTTGGGCATATACACCACCACAAAGAGCCAATGCTACTATAAATGTTACTATACGTTTCATGACATGAATTTTATTTTATGATTGTAGTTTATTATTTAAAA
This sequence comes from Bacteroidales bacterium, assembly GCA_017522255.1. Classification (GTDB taxonomy): domain Bacteria; phylum Bacteroidota; class Bacteroidia; order Bacteroidales; family P3; genus HGM05376. The sequence goes on from JAFWZP010000016.1 coordinate 17,228, forward strand.
TATTCCACTAAGTTATCAAAACCAATTGTTTCTTGCACTCCGGTTGCCATATTTTTTATCGTTACCGTGTTATTTTCTATTTCGGCTTCACCTATAAACACCACGTATGGTATCTTTTTACTGTCGGCATAACTCATCTGTTTTTTCATCTTGGTGGCTTCTGGATATATCTCTGTCTTTATTCCTGCTTTTCTCATTTTTGAAGCACAGCGTATAGAATATTTTGTTTCTTTTTCGCCAAAATTGATAAAGAGGACTTCGGTGAGCTGTTCCAAATTGGTTGGAAACTTGTTTAATTCAGTAAGCACGTCATATATACGGTCGGCTCCAAACGATATACCCACACCCGAAACATCAGGCATACCAAATATGCCCGTAAGGTTGTCGTAGCGACCACCGCCACAAATACTTCCTATCGACACATCTTGAGCTTTCACTTCGAATATGGCTCCTGTATAGTAGTTCAAACCACGTGCCAATGTTAAATCGAACTCTATAGTGCATTGAGTAGGATTGTCGTCAATATATTCGAATAATGTTCTCATTTCGGCTATACCTTTTATTCCAATCTCATTTTCTTTAAATAAGACTTCCAATTGATTTAGTTTTTCTTTATCGGTACCTGAGAGGTCGAATATTGGCTTTAGGTCAGCAATATTTTTTTCGCTAAGTCCCCGTTCGAGCAATTCTTTGTTCACATTGTCAAATCCTATTTTGTCCAATTTATCAATAGCCACAGTTATATCAACTAATTTATCCGGAGCTCCTATCATTTCGGCTATACCGGCAAGTATCTTTCTGTTGTTTATCTTCAGTGTTACGTTGATGTCAAGTTTTTTAAACACCTCATCTATTATCTGCACCAACTCCACTTCATTCAACAACGAATTGCTACCTATTATGTCGGCATCGCATTGATAAAACTCTCTGTAGCGACCTTTTTGAGGACGATCGGCACGCCATACCGGTTGTATTTGATAGCGTTTAAACGGGAAAGTAATATCACTACGATGTTGCACTACAAAACGTGCAAAAGGCACTGTAAGATCGTAGCGCAAACCTCGTTCGCAAAAGGCCAACGACATCTTTTTGTAGTCATCGGTAACGTCTACTCCGTCCATAAAGTTACCCGAATTGAGAATTTTAAACAAAAGTTTATCTCCTTCTTCGCCATATTTACCCAATAAGGTTGACAAATTTTCCATAGCAGGAGTTTCGATTGGTACAAAACAAAAAGTTTTATATACTTCACGTATGGTATCAAAGATATAGTTTCTACGTGCCATTTCAAATGGCAAAAAGTCTCGAGTTCCTTTGGGGATACTACATTTCATTGCTATTGCGTTTTTGATTGATTATCAGATTATCGTTAATAGTGTTTGTCGATAAAAGCACGAAAGGACACCAAACAGGATGTCCTTTCGTATATACTTAATAACTTATGATTAATGTTTAACCACCATCTTTTTGGTTTTACATACCTTTCCATTGCATACTACGCTACACAAATATACACCATTAGGCATTTCGCTCACATTGATACGTTGTATACTTTGATTGTCGGCTATACTTATCTCTTTCACTACCGAACCTAACATATTGCGGATTTCTATTTTACTACCCATCGCATTGCTACCCGATAAGTTGTATTCGATATTTACCACATTGCGTGCAGGATTGGGATATAAATCGATAGATACGTTGTTTTTACTCAAAGCATTTACCGAATTTTCGCCTATTATGTATTTCACAAACACAGTCTTGTTGTTATCTGCATTCAAAGTATCTTGTATAGTAAAACTAAACAATGTGGATGTACCATTGGCAAGACCTTCGTTTATTTCTATCCATGCGTCCCATTCTGCTTCGCCGTTTGGCAACATATTAAACACACCCGACACAACACCGGGAACGCAAGAACCGGGAACACATATACTCATCACATGAATATCTTCGGTTCCATAAATGGTGGTAGCTGTAATTTGCGCCGAAACAACAGCATCACTATTGTTTTTGCATTTCAGGTATATGTAGCTTTCTTCATTGGGTGATTGTTCGTAAACTACTATGGTGTCATTAACCACATTACCTTGATATAGAACATCTATTTGTGCTCTTAATACTATTGCTGATGCAAATAAACCGATAAATAATAATGCTTTCTTCATTTTGTTATTTTATTTGTTTTTGTTTAATTATTTCTCTTTAATATTTTTGCAAAGATACGATTTTTTTTTGAGATATAAGTCCCTTTGAAAGGCTACTAGATTGTTAAAAAATATCAAAGGGACAAATAAAATATTTATTCCTTTGATTACTAAGAAATTCACATTACATACTCCATCGGTTTATATCTTGTTTTTTCCAATACTTTATCAGGAAATATCCAAATATCATACCTCCCAAATGTGCAAAATGAGCTATGCCATCACCTGTTGAAAGTATTCCTGATGCGAGTTCCAATATACCATACCCCAATACGAACCATTTGGCTTTGATTGGTACAAAAAAATAGAGATATATTCGCTCGTTTGGAAACATCATACCAAAAGCCAACAATATTCCGTATACCGCTCCGGAAGCCCCCACTGTTGGAATGTCGGCACGGCTTTCCAACAACTGTTGAGCAAGTTCTACCGATTGAAATCCATAGTTATGCCCCGACATGGAGTTCATCTGCCATTCTTGCAAAAAAGCGTTGGCATTTGCCACTTTATCGGGAGTAAGTATCGAGGACAACTCCGACTGCACCAATGCTACAAATCCTTCTGGTGTGGGCGATGCTGCGTAGGCATTGATAGCCGATTGTATGCTGAAATAGTCGACACCAATAATGACGGTATGCACCACGGCAGCTCCTATTCCGGTAACAAAATAGAAAATCAAAAAGCGTTTCGGACCCCAATAATTTTCCAATACATTACCGAACATCCATAAGGCGAACATATTAAAAAACAAGTGTTCAAAACCTCCATGCATAAACATATAAGTGATATATTGATAAGCATGAAAGTGGTCGCTCTTAAAAAAATACAATCCCAAATAATCAGTAAGGTCAATGCCTAGTGCACGACTAAACACTATTGTGGCGAGGTAGAATATCACATTTATTATTATCAAGTTTTTCACTATTGTGGGCAAAACTCTAAATCCCTGAGGTCTGTATTGATTCATGATTATTTAAATTTTTCGGTTAGGTCGTTGTCTTTCATTATTATCATAGTTTTTTTACCAAAAGGCGAAACATTAGGTACTTTACAGCTAAAAAGCTGTGCTATTATATTTTGCATCTCTTCTTGTTTCAGTTTTTTACCGTTTCGTACTGCCAACCTTTTGGCCATCGACAGAGCTACGCTTTTCTGCTTGTCGACAAACTTTTGCATAAGGCTGTTTTTATAGTCTTCCACTATTTCGTTCAGCAGCGTTTGCACCTCACTTTCTTTAACTTCGGCAGGTATGGCTGTAGCAACAAACACTGCACTTCCCAAAGTGTTCATCTCAAAGCCCATATCCCTCAAGTCGGGAAGTATTTCGGATATTATTTCGGCATCAGCCGCACTAAAACTACATTGTACCGGAAATAGTATCTGTTGCGATGCTGCTTCTTTTATCGATTGTTGGCTATAGTATTCATAAAGTATTCGCTCATGAGCTCTCTGCTGGTCTATTATAAGAAGTCCCGAACTTATGGCGCTCACTATATACTGGTTCAACACCTGCACCACTCCCGAATAATTTATTTCCACGTCGCAATCGTCGGCTTTTTCCTGTTTCTCAAACAATTCTTGTTGAGTGGCATCATCGTCAATAATGCAGCGGTTGCTGTTTCCGGCAGCATTAGATGGTTCAAAAAAGTTCTCCCACGCCTTATTGGAAACCTGACTATAATCCGTAAAAGCACTCGTTTTAAACGGATTATAATTAGGATTTACTTTCACCGATGGCGATGGTGGAACATAACCACGTGGTGCAGGTGCCGGATTAAGGTCGAGACCTTCGATGGTATTAAACTCTATTTCGGTGGATAGTGTGTATTGCCCAAGTGTCTTTTTAACAGCCGATTTGAGTATGGCATATATTATCACTTCGTCCAAAAACTTTATTTCTGTTTTAGTCGGGTGTATATTAACATCTATCTTGCCCGGGTCAACAGTGAGGTTGATAAAATATGACGGATATGTTTTTTCGGGCAACAAATCCGAAAAAGCCTTTTCGATGGCATTGTTGAAATAATAGCTTTTACAAAACCTATTATTGACAAACATATATTGCTCGCCACGTGTTTTTTTCGAAAACTCAGGTTTGCATATATATCCTTTTATCTGCACATCTTGTGTGTTTTCTTCCACCGGATTGAGGCGTTCTTTGTAGCTGTTGCCAAAAAGCGCAGTGATACGTTGGTGTAAGTTACCGACCATCAGCTGATATATCATCTTATCGTTATTATAAAACGTAAACGCCACATTGGTATGAATAAGAGCTATACGAAAAAATTCTTCCTCAATATGCTTAAACTCAACAGTGTTTGTTTTTAAAAAATTTCGGCGAGCCGGCACATTAAAAAACAAGTTTTTTACAGCTATCGAAGTACCCACTGCACAAGCACATTCACACTGTTCCCTAACATCCGAGCCTTCTATAGTAATGCAAGTACCCACCTCGTCGGCATGGCGACGTGTTTTCAGTTCAACCTGAGCCACCGCTGCTATCGAGGCCAATGCTTCACCTCTAAAGCCCATTGTGCGTATCAAAAAGAGGTCTTGAGCTTGACGTATCTTGCTGGTAGCATGGCGTTCGAAACATAGGCGTGCATCAGTGGGCGACATACCACAACCGTTGTCAATAACCTGTATCAAAGCTCGCCCGGCATCTTTTATTATCAATTGTATATGCGTAGCACCGGCATCGATGGCATTTTCGAGCATCTCTTTCACTGCCGAAGCCGGACGCTGAACCACCTCTCCGGCTGCTATTTGATTGGCTATATTATCGGGCAATATTTGTATTATATCAGACATTTCGTATCTCTCATTTTAATTTGCAAAGTTACGATTTTTTTTCGAATCAAGAACTATTTTTTTTCGACTATCGGCTAATAGCTGTTATTTATTGGCTTGAATCAAAAATGACTTTATGGTGCAAAGCGTATACTCCCTAATATTCCCTCTAACGGCATGTGCCTACTCCAACTATGGCAGGCACAGCACATAAGGGATTGCAAGTAAAAATATCTATTTCGTTTCTTTTATCTTAAACGACAAGAATATTAGATAAGCTATGACTATACATAATACCGACAAGGCTCCATTTTGACTACCACCAAAAAGCGATGTGGCCGAGGTCATTATAGGAGGCACTATGGCACCACCCACTATACCTGTTATCATAAGGCCCGATATTTCGTTGGCTTTATCGGGGCGAAGACGCATTGCCATCGAAAAAATAACCGAAAATATGCTGGAACAGGTGTATCCCAACAAACCTATGAATATCAATATTGTCAATCTATCTTGCACTAAAAACAGTGGCACCATACAAGCCAATGCCGCTATAATGTGTATCTTGAAATACTTCATAGCACTCATCTTGGCGAGCAAAGCGGCACCTATAAAAGCACCTATGGTTCGACAAAAGAAGTATACGCTTGGTGCATACGAAACGCTGTCTATATTCTCTTTTAAGTTAGGGTCTAATCCCAAACGTTCCAAAAGAAGTTTTGTCGACTCCATATTTACTCCCACATCGATACCAACAACTGCCACTATACCCAAAAACAACAATAATATATGCTTGTCTTTAAGCAATGCAAACGAGCTTGTCATAGACGATGATTGGGCTTGTTCTTCGCGTTCCACTTTAGTAAACAAGAGCCACACCCCCGACAGCAATACCACAGCGGCAAAAATCGGGAACATGTATTGCCAATTTGATAATTGAGTGAGTGCAAACGACACTATAAAAGGACCCGAAAACGACGACACTGCTTTGATAACCTGTCCGATAGTGAGCGAGCTGGTAAGCATTTCGCCTTTAACAAGGTTTGACACCAACGGATTGAGCGACACTTGCAATATGGTGTTGCCTATTCCCAAAAGGGCGAAGGCTACAAAACATGTGGTCATATTGTAACTTACAAAAGGTATTATCATACCCACCAAAGTAACTACCATACTGAGCAATACCGTGTTTTTGCGACCAATACGATTCATAAGCGATGCTGATGGTATGGCCAACAAAAAGAACCACAAAAACACCATCGATGGCAAAAATCCCGATACTTGTTCGGAGAACTCAAAATCGACTTTGACATACTCGGTGGCTATGCCCACCACATCAACAAAGCCCATAACAAAGAAACCGAAAAAGACCGGCAATAATGTAAGTATATTTACTTTTTTCATCAGATATATCATTATGCGTTGTAACTATTTATTTTTAAGCAAAGCGGCAGCCCCCAATATAGCCACATCGTTGGCTTTCAGTTCCGACATTCGAATGTCGACAGTGCCCTGGTATATATTAAGCAAGTGGTCTTCAAACGACTTTTTGAGAGGCTTTATAAATACATTGCCGGCTTTTAGCGGTCCACCCATAAGGAATATAGCTTCGGGCGAAGAAAAAGTTACGGCATTGGCACAAGCCAATCCCAACCAATAACCTGTTTGCTCGAAAGTTTTCAGTGCCAATGCATCTCCGGCTTGAGCTGCTTCGCCTATCATTTGGCTTGTAAGCTTATCGGCCGGCACAGTGGCAAGCACGCCGTCATAATCGGGCATAGACTCACGCAACTCTGCACAAGTTTGGCATATACCGCGAGCCGAAGTGTATGTTTCTAAGCAGCCTTTGCGTCCACATGTGCACTGACGACCATCGGGAATAAGTATGCTATGCCCCAACTCGCCTGCTGCACCGGTATGACCATGCACAAGTTTGCCATCAACCACAAAACCGCTACCTACACCGGTGCCTACAGTAACCATCAAAAACTCTTTCATACCACGACCACCGCCATACACAAACTCGCCGTATGCAGCAGCATTGGCATCGTTGCTAAGCACCACAGGCACTCCCAAACGTGTTTCCAACATTTCTTTAACCTTGAGGTTGCCACCAAAATGGAGGTTAGGAGCATTATCAATACAACCCGTGTAATAGTTTCCGTTAGGAGCACCTATGCCAACACCTTCTATCTCCGACACGTTATTTTGAGCCAACAACTCTTTTATCTTGTCGGCCATAGTGTCCATATACAAATTAATATCGCTATATTCGGCAGTAGAAAAATTAGTACGAGCCACTATAGCACCACTCTCGTTTACCAACCCAATATCGGTATTTGTGCCACCTACATCTACGCCAATAGAATACTTTTTATCCATATTTTTACCATATTATTATTAAACAAATATTTATTTTTCAATTAGTTTTTATATAATGTATATATCATATCACAACATCACGAACTGTTTTTTCGAAATGCAAAAGTACATATTTTATCTCATATCGCCAAACTTTTTTTGTATTTTGCTATCCAATCAAAGATTTCGACTGCCTGATATTGGAGCAAAAAGAGGAAAAAAAAGTATGTTTTATAAGCCCAAAAAGAGGAAAAAATGGCATTATTTTGGACAAAAAATATCAATGCTGATACACAACGAGTTATAGAAATAAAAAATAATTTAGTAAAAATATTTTTCTATATCAATAAAATATCCTATTTTTGCCAAAGAATTAAAAACGTAATGTTTAATTTAAAACACTTAATATCATGAATGTACAGAACATAATGACAAACTTGGAAGCTAAACATCCAGGTGAAAATGAATTTTTACAAGCAGTTCGCGAAGTATTGGAATCTATCGAAGAAGTATACAACCAACACCCCGAATTCGAAAAAGCAAAAATCGTTGAACGTATGGTAGAACCTGACCGTGTATTCACATTCCGTGTAGCATGGGTTGACGATAATGGCGAAGTACAAACCAACATTGGTTACCGTGTACAATTCAACGGTGCTATTGGACCTTACAAAGGCGGTTTGCGTTTCCACAAAGCTGTTAACTTGTCAATGTTGAAATTCTTAGGTTTCGAACAAACATTCAAAAACGCTTTGACAACACTTCCTATGGGTGGTGGTAAAGGTGGTTCAGACTTCGATCCTGTTGGAAAATCTGATGCTGAAATCATGCGTTTCTGCCAAGCTTTCATGTGGGAATTATGGCAAAACATAGGACCTGACACTGACGTTCCTGCAGGCGACGTTGGAGTAGGCGGAAGAGAAATTGGTTACATGTACGGTATGTACAAAAAACTTGCTCGTGAATACAACACAGGAGTATTGACCGGTAAAGGAAGCACTTGGGGTGGTTCTATCCTACGTCCTGAAGCTACAGGTTTTGGTGCTCTTTATTTCACAGAACACTTATTGCACAAAGCCGGAAAAGACATTAAAGGTTTAACTATCGCTCTTTCGGGCTTCGGTAACGTTGCTTGGGGTGCTGCTACAAAAGCTACCGAACTTGGTGCTAAAGTTGTTGCCATCTCGGGTCCTGACGGAGTATGCGAAATACCCGGCGGTATCACTAAAGAAATGATTGACTACATGCTTGAAATGCGTGCCAGCAACCGTAATAAAGTTGAAGACATGGCTACTAAATTCCCTGCAGCTACTAAATTTACTGCCGGTAAGAAAGCTTGGAGCGTAAAATGCGACATCGCTTTGCCATGTGCTTTCCAAAACGAATTGAACGAAGCTGACGCTAAAGAACTTATCGCTAACGGTACATGGTGCTGCTGCGAAGTTTCGAACATGGGATGTACTCCTGAAGCTATCCACACTTTCCAATCGAACGGCATCTTGTTCGCTCCCGGTAAAGCTGTAAACGCAGGTGGTGTTGCTACCTCGGGTTTGGAAATGACTCAAAACGCTGCTCACATCAGCTGGAGTGCAAAAGAAGTTGACGATAAATTACACTTCATCATGGAAAGCATCCACGAAGCTTGCGTTAAATATGGTACACAACCTGACGGAAAAATAGACTACGTTAAGGGTGCTAACATAGCAGGCTTTATGAAAGTTGCTCAAGCTATGCTTGAACAAGGTGTTTGCTAATCAAGCAACTCACTTCTTTATATAATTAACTATAAAAGCCGCTACAATGCGGCTTTTATTTTATTCTTAAAAAAAATCTATCACCAACATACAACCACTATGTTTCGCAAAATAATAAACTCTTGCGTAAAAATGGTTCAAAAATACCTCCCCGAACCATTCATATTTGCCATCATACTCACCATGGTAGCATTCGTTATAGCCATAGTCCTATGCCGGCAAACCCCCATCGAAGCCATCGAACATTGGGGCAACGGGGTGTGGTCGCTATTGGCTTTCGCCATGCAAATGGCACTGGTGCTGGTATGTGGATCAACATTGGCCGAAGCACCGTCAGTAAAAAAAGTTATATCATTATTGGCATCTATACCCAAAACACCTACGGCAGCCATAGCCATAGTATCGGTAGTATCGGCAGTGGCATGCTGGATTAATTGGGGTTTCGGACTTATAGTAGGTGCCATATTCGCCAAAGAAATAGCTCGCAAACTTCGCGGAGTGGACTATCGGTTGCTTATATCGGCAGCATACAGCGGCTTTGTGGTATGGCACGCAGGGCTCTCCGGCTCTATACCACTATCAATGGCAACAAGCGGACAAGAGCTCTGCAATGTCACACATGGTGCTCTCACATCGCCTATACCTCTCTCAAACAGCATATTCGACATTCACAACATAGCAATAGTAGTAGCTATAATAGCTGCCTTTGCCATAATCAACACCCTTATGCACCCAAAGGGCGACAAAGTGGTAGCTGTAAATCCCGATCTATTAAAAGAAGAAAAAGCACCCACACCGGCAACCAACACTGCTGCCACACCTGCCGAACGTATGGAAAACAGCAAAATACTGAGTTGGATAATAGCCCTTTTGGGACTCAGCTACCTGTTTATACACATATTCATCAATGGCAACGGTTTAGACCTAAATACCGTGATAATGCTGTTCTTATTCCTCGGCATAATACTGCACAAAACACCCTTGGCCTACGTTAAAGCATTCAGCAAATCGTCGACAAGTGCCGCCGGAATACTATTGCAGTTCCCGTTCTATGCAGGAATAATGGGCATAATAATGGGTGTAGGCAAATCGGGGTTATGTCTGGGCAATATGATAAGCAACGCCTGTATAGACATCTCCACACCGCAAACCTTTCCCCTACTCACCTTCCTTTCGGCAGGTTTGATAAATATTTTTATCCCTTCGGGAGGCGGACAATGGGCAGTGCAAGCCCCTATTATGTTTCCGGCAGGCGCCAACTTGGGCGTTGACCCCGCCATTACGGGTATAGCAATAGCTTGGGGCGACGCTTGGACAAACCTTATACAACCTTTTTGGGCTATACCCGCTTTGGCAATAGCAAAACTAAACGCCAAAGACATAATGGGCTTCTGCCTCATAAACCTCTTGGTAAGCGGAATAATTATTTGCTTGGGACTGCTCGTTTGGGTATAGGCAACAACGCAACAGTAGCAATATGATATTTTTTTCGTATCTTTGCCGTAAACATTAAAACTACCAATTTGTTTGAAATCATTATATAACAACATATTATAAAAAAAACATAACAACTAATTATCATGAGAAATATCAGATTTATTCTTAGTCTTTTGACGAGTATCTTTTTAATTACATCATGTTCGCTAAACTCGCCACAAGAAAATCAAAAACCGGGATCGGCAGGCAAAACATTGGAAGTGCTCTTTGTTGCAAACGAAAATGTCTACAATGGCAGTGTCAAAGAATTGGTAGACTCTCTTTTTGGGCAACCTCAAGTAAACCTCAACCAACCCGAACCCATATTCGACGTACTCAACATCTCGGTGGGACTGTTCAACACCTCCGATTTGTACAACAAACACCGCAACATAATAGTAGTGGACGTAAACTCCAAAAACGACAACAAAATATACACCTATCAAGACAAATGGGCTTCACCGCAAACAATATTTCAGTTTTCGGTAACAAGTGCCGATAAGTTTAAAACACTCCTACGCAAATACTTCCCCAAAATACAAGAAGAATTTTATGAATACGAACGCCTGCGTGTAAACAATGCCTTCAAAAAATTGGAAAACACAGACATCACCAAAGCCTTGAAGCAAAAATTTGGTTTTTGGATTACCGTGTCGAACGAATTTCAACTATCGGTGATAAACGACAACTTTGCATGGATAAGAAAAGAGGCCAAAGACTACAGCATAGGAATATTTATACACACTCAGCCATATCGCGACTCTGTGGTATTTAAAGAAAAATACATCCTCAACCAATTAGATAGCACAATGAAAAACAATATTCCGGGACCTCTTGATGGCACATATATGGCCGTAGAACGCCGCATAGAACCTGTGTCGAAAAAGATAACATTAGATGGTCGCTACTGCATCGAAACACGTGGTTTGTGGCGACTGATAGGCGACTTTATGGGCGGTCCCTTTGTAAACTACGCTTTCACCTCGCCGGACAACAAACAATTTATAATGCTTACCGGATATGTATACTCGCCTCGCAAACCAAAACGCGACTTTATGATGCAAGCCGAAAGTATCTGCCACACTGTGCAATTTTTGAAACACTGACAGTGGCGAAGCTGCGGATTTCCTAAGACTACAAGTCCACGAGACAACAAGACTACGAGTGGCAACCGCACGACTCGTAGTCTTGTTGTCCCTTGTCCCCAAAAAATGTAATTTAGTAATGTAATTTGAGCCTTGAGCCTTGAGCTCGCTGCTCATTGTCCGTCGAAAGTCTAAAGTCGAAGGACGAAAGTCGTTTGTCTTTCGTCCTTTGTCCTCTACATCACTTTGATGTCTAAGGCGTAAGCGTCGTTGATGAAGATGTCGGGGCGAGGGTTGTAGACTCGTTGCACATATTGCACCTCCACCATGCCACGGTAGTAGAAGTAATTTGCCAGCTCGCCACAGCATGTGATGGCCACTTCCGAAATGCTGCCATCGGGGTTGGGCTGCGATTGTATGTGCAAACGGCATTTTTCGCCCTTTTCGCCATTCTTTTTGGTGTAAGTTTCTTTGGGTGAGCTGTTTACAATATATCCGACAATGTGTCTTGCTTCTTTCTTTGTGCTATTCATCTAATTATTAGTTTAATAAAGTTGCCCGGTAATTCGTTTCCTCGAATTTTTGATACTGCAAAATTACTCATTTTTGGGTTGTCGAATGAATTTTGTTTCAAATAAATTTTTGAAACATTTTCGCACACTCAGATAATCAATATTTTAATCCCCCAAAAAAACATACCCCGGTAGATTTGAAACAAAACCACGGTGTAAACAAAAAAACACCCGGGTTTCGTAAAGCTTTGAAAATATGATAAAAAGCAAAAACATTACATTACTACATTACTACATTACAAAATGAGTAAACATGTAATGAAAAGGGTGTGGCAAAAGAGTCGAGGATCTCGGTTGGGCTTTTTGTTTTGCATATAAGGTATATATAATA
>JAFWZP010000017.1 GCA_017522255.1 Bacteroidales bacterium
GTAGTTGGGCTTATCCTCAACATCTTTAAGATTAGCCAAATTACCTGCGTATGTCAACTTATCGAGGTTGATAATATTATATTCGGGATATTTGTTTACGAACAATCTTACTACGTGGCTACCTATAAATCCGGCACCACCGGTTATCACGATTTGCCTCTTTGCCATAACTTTATTGTTTATTAATAGAGGTAATACATAGTTTTAAAGAATCAACCCAATAAGGAATCTTTAAATCAAAAACCTCTTTTATTTTGGTTTTATCTAAAACGGAATAACTTGGTCTAACAACCGGACTTGGAAATTCATCATTGTGACATGGCTTTATATCACATGAATTCTGTTTAGATATTTTAGCGATCATTTTAGCAAAATCAAACCAAGAACAAACTCCTTCGTTGGAATAATTATATATTCCTATTTTAGATTCATCAAATTTCTCAACAATTATTTTAATCGCTTTTGCAAGGTCTAAAGCGTAGGTTGGTGTACCTACTTGGTCGAAGACTACCTTAAGTTCCGGCTTGGTGGCTGTAAGATTCAGCATAGTCTTGCAGAAATTCTTACCGAACTCGCTATAAAGCCACGAGGTACGTATTATAATATGTTTGCAATTGGTTTTTATTATCGCTTCTTCGCCATGAAGTTTGGTTAACCCATAAACTCCTGTGGGGGTCCCTTTCTGGTCTTCGCAACAAGGAGTGTTGTATGGGTCGCCACCAAAGACATAGTCGGTAGAAATATGAACGAGCAACCCGTCGACTTCTTTCATTACCTTAGCCAAGTTTTCGGGAGCTTCGGCATTGAGCTTTTCGGCTAATGCCCGGTTGGTCTCGGCTGCGTCGACATTGGTGTAGGCAGCACAGTTTACTATGGCTTCCACCTTATTCTCTGCCACAAAACGGCGTACAGCGGTCAAGTCGGTTATATCCAAATACTCGGTGTCGAAACCCTCTGCCTGACTAACGTCGGTGAAGATATATCTGTCGGCACTGTCTTTGGCCACGATACGCATTTCCATGCCAAGTTGTCCGTTGGCTCCGGTTACTAGTATTACCATTCGGGAAAAAGAAGTATACTATATATTATTATATTCAAATGGTGAATCTAAGTCTGCAAGATTTGGATGTTTAAGATCTTTGTCGGAAAGTATGGCTCTGTCCATCGGAATCTGCCAATCAATGCCAAGAGTTTCGTCTTTTATATTGATACCTCCATCGGCTTGCGGAGCATAAAAGTTGTCGCATTTATATTGAAAGACAGCAGTCTGGCTAAGCACTGCAAAACCATGTGCAAACCCACGTGGCACGAAGAACTGACGGTGATTGTCTTCGGTAAGTTCTACTGCCACATGCTGTCCGTAGGTTGGAGAGCCTTTGCGAATATCCACAGCCACATCAAGGACTTTACCTCTCACACAACGTACCAATTTGCTCTGAGTGAAGGGCGGACGCTGGAAATGTAAGCCACGCATAACGCCGTAGCTCGACATACTTTCGTTGTCTTGCACGAAGTCGATATCCAATCCTGTCTCGTCTTTAAAGCGTTGTTTGTTATAACTCTCAAAGAAATAACCACGACTATCACCGAAAACAGTAGGTTCGATAATCAGTAGACCTTCA
>JAFWZP010000018.1 GCA_017522255.1 Bacteroidales bacterium
GTAGTTGGGCTTATCCTCAACATCTTTAAGATTAGCCAAATTACCTGCGTATGTCAACTTATCGAGGTTGATAATATTATATTCGGGATATTTGTTTACGAACAATCTTACTACGTGGCTACCTATAAATCCGGCACCACCCGTTATCACGATTTGCCTCTTTGCCATAACTTTATTGTTTATTAATCGAGGTAATACATAGTTTTAAAGAATCAACCCAATAAGGAATCTTTAAATCAAAAACCTCTTTTATTTTGGTTTTATCTAAAACGGAATAACTTGGTCTGACAACCGGACTAGGAAATTCATCACTGTGGCAGGGATTTATATCACATGAATTCTGCTTAGATATTCTAGCAATCATTTTTGCAAAATCAAACCAAGAACAAACTCCTTCGTTGGAATAATTATATATTCCTATTTTAGATTCATCAAATTTCTCAACAATTATTTTAATCGCTTTTGCAAGGTCGAGGGCGTATGTAGGTGTACCTACTTGGTCGAAGACTACCTTTAGTTCGGGTTTGGTTGCTGTAAGGTTAAGCATAGTCTTGCAAAAGTTTTTACCGAACTCGCTATAGAGCCATGCAGTACGTATTATTATATAGTTACAATCGGTTTTCTGTATAGCCTCTTCGCCATGAAGTTTGGTTAAGCCATAAATTCCTGTGGGTGTCCCTTTTTGGTTTTCACGACAAGGAGTGTTGTATGGGTCGCCACCAAAGACATAATCGGTAGAAATATGAACGAGCAACCCATCGACTTCTTTCATTGCCTTGGCTAAGTTTTCGGGAGCTTCGGCGTTGAGCTTTTCGGCTAATGCCCGGTTGGTCTCGGCTGCGTCGACATTGGTGTAGGCTGCACAGTTTACGATGGCTTCCACCTTATTGTCTGCCACAAAACGGCGTACAGCGGTCAAGTCGGTTATATCCAAATACTCGGTGTCGAAACCCTCTGCCTGATTAACGTCGGTGAAGATATATCTGTCGGCACTGCCTTTGGCCACAATACGCATTTCCATGCCAAGTTGTCCGTTGGCTCCGGTTACAAGTATTACCATTCGGGAAAAAGAAGTATACTATATATTATTATATTCAAATGGTGAATCGAAGTCTGCAAGATTTGGATGTTTAAGATCTTTGTCGGAAAGTATGGCTCTGTCCATCGGAATCTGCCAATCGATACCCAGTGTTTTGTCTTGGATACTGATACCGCCATCGGTCTGCGGCGCATAGAAGTTGTCGCATTTATATTGAAAGATAGCTGTCTCACTAAGCACTGCAAAACCATGTGCAAACCCATGTGGCACGAAGAACTGACGGTGATTGTCTTCGGTAAGCTCTACTGCCACATGCTGTCCGTAGGTTGGCGAGCCTTTGCGTATATCCACAGCCACATCAAGGACTTTACCTTTTACGCATCGTACTAGTTTACTCTGACTGAAAGGCGGACGTTGGAAATGTAAGCCACGCATAACGCCATAGCTCGACATACTTTCGTTGTCTTGCACGAAGTCGATATCCAATCCTGTCTCGTCTTTAAAGCGTTGTTTGTTATAACTCTCAAAGAAATAACCACGACTATCACCGAAAACAGTAGGTTCGATAATCAGTAGACCTTCA
>JAFWZP010000019.1 GCA_017522255.1 Bacteroidales bacterium
AACTGAGCTACGACGCCATTGCTGTTTTGCGAGTGCAAAGGTACAACTTTTTTGCGAACCGACAAAGTTTTTTTTCATTTTTTATCGCAATAAAATCATAATACAATGTATATCAACACTAAAATAATGTCATTTTTTTGATATTCCGCAAACAAAAAAGAGCCCAAAACATAGTTTTCGATATGCTTTTTGTCAAAAATTTGATATATTTTTGTCCATAAAACAACTTTTTCCTTCTACTTATCTGTATTTCACGTATATTTGCATTTCGAAATGTTATGACAATATTCAGCTATACACAAGATAACATACATTATTTCAAACAAATAAACAACAAACATATATTCACACAAAAGAATAAAAAAACAAATATGGCAACAAAAAGAATAATTATTTCGGGAGCAACTTCCGGCATTGGTTGCGAAATAGCCAAATTATACATAGCCGACGGCTGTAAAGTAGGCATAATGGGACGACGTATAGAACTACTCAACAATTTGAAATCCCTTTCGCCCGAAAATGTATATGTGCAACAATTGGACATAAACAGCGATGAAGCCACCACAAAATTCCAAACTCTTATCGACCAAATGGGTGGCATCGATATCTATTTTCATGTGTCAGGAATTGGATATCAAAACGTGGCATTGGACTATAGCAAAGAATTAAACACTGTAGAAACCAACTGCAAAGGATTTACCCGAATGATAACCTATGCTTTCAACTACTTTTCCGACAATGGAGGAGGACACATCGCTGCCATAACATCAATAGCCGGCACCAAAGGACTTGGTGTTTCGCCGGCATATTCGGCCACCAAACGATTCCAAAATCACTATATACAATGCCTTGCACAGCTAAGCAATATTAGAAAAAAGAAAATATATTTCACCGATATTCGTCCCGGATTTGTGGCCACCGATTTACTAAACGACGAACATCACTACCCTATGCTTATGAACAAAGAATATGTGGCAAAGATAGCATATAAAGCAGCAATACGAAAAAAAAGAATAAAGATAATAGATTGGCGATATGTGGTACTAGTGGCCGGTTGGCGATTGATACCAAACTACATTTGGGAACGATTGCGAATAAAAAACTAACGCCACTATAATAATACAATTGAGCAATATTATACTTTTGTACTGCAATACATAAGATATTAAATGAAAATATAGCGGTTCATTTTTCCTTCGCGACGCTGTCGAATTTCCCTCACGTAGTTTTTTGTGCAACGTCGCGATGTTGTTTTTCCGACATCACGAGAGAATTTTTGTTATAATCGGCAATAACAAATTTTGTGATATATCATCACGCTAACGACACCCTATTGTCAAGCTGATAATGATAGGGTATGAATAAAACGATACCCTACCGCAAAATAGGCATTAGATTATAGTTCTTGCCAAAGCAGTTGTTTGGGTCTTAATTGTGGCTTATTCAACAAAGGCAAAAATTATGATAGAGACTTTATTTATTCAAAAATCTTTCGTACCTTTGTATCTCAATATTTATCAAACGATAATCTCATATCACAATGAATATAAATATATTATAGATGAAAGAAACAAAAAATAATAAATTTAAGATACCATCATTTTGCATAACCAAAGATGCTTTAAAGCGTTTGCGTATGCCTGCAATAGTGATAGTTCTTATTTTGGTTGCCGACCAAGTATTGAAATTTTGGGTAAAAACCCACATGCAAATAGGCGAAAGCATACCCGTATTTGGCGATTGGTTTAAGATATATTTTGTCGAAAACGAAGGCATGGCATTTGGTATGGCATTTGGGGGCGAAGTGGGCAAGCTCATTCTTTCGCTCTTTCGCATAGTGGCATCAATAGGAATGATATGGGGGTTGATATATATGGCCAACCACAAAGCTCGCACATTCACCATACTGAGTGTAGCTCTTATATTGGCAGGTGCCGTGGGCAACATTATCGATAGTTGTTTTTATGGTATCATCTTCAACGAAAGCTACTATCAGGTGGCTGAGTTTTTGCCCGAAAGCGGTGGATATGCACCTTTCTTTCATGGCAGAGTGGTTGATATGTTTTATTTCCCTATAATAGATACCATACTGCCCGAATGGATTCCATTGGTGGGAGGACAACACTTTACATTTTTCGATGCCATATTCAATATCGCCGATAGTGCAATAACCATAGGAGTGGCTATGCTACTTATCGACCAAATATTTATTGAAAAGAAATCATCTTCTACTATTATCGAATAACTTAATTATCAATATGAAAGATAAAATATCACCATTTGTTTTTGAGTTTTTAAACGATCTTTCGCACAATAATAACCGCGAATGGTTTATGGACAACAAAAAACGTTGGCAAAATGTAAAAGAAGATTTTTTGGAGTTTGTAGAAGGTATTATGCCCGAATTATACAATATGGATAAAACCATTGGTATTCAATCTCCCGAAAAATGTATGTATCGTATATATCGTGATATGCGTTTTTCGAACGACAAAACCCCATACAAAACCCATATTGCCGTATACATAGCCACCGGCGGAATAAAACGTCATGGTAAACCGGGATATTATTTTCATATCGAAAACGAAAATTCAATGGCCGGAGGTGGGATATTTATGCCCGAATCCAATACCCTTGCAGCAATAAGAAAAGAGATATATTACAATATCGACACTTTTAGGACTATTATAGAAGCACCCGATTTTAAAAAATACTTCAAGCAACTTTGGCAACTTGATATGCTTAAACAAGCTCCAAAAGGATTTCCAAAAGATTTTGAAGGCATCGATTTACTTAAATATCGACATTATGTTTCCTCATGCGAGTTTTCGAATATCACCGCAACTTCAGATGGATTTAAAAACTATGTAATGGAGATATTCCAAGCCACATATCCACTAAACAAATTTATTATAGATTCGATGAATTAATAACATAAAAAATATACAGATGAAAAAAAGCACTATATGCATTTTAGCGTTCATGGCACTAAGTTTCAGCAGTGCTATAGCTCAAAAAAATATCACATTAGAAAACATTTGGCTTGATGGCACATTTGCAGCCAAAGGCATTTCGGAAATTCGTTCGATGAAAGATGGCGAACATTATTGCATTTTAACAAGAACCGGCATCGAAAAATATGCCTACAAAACCGGGTTAAAAGTAGAAGACGTATGTTTATTCAACACCCCTCAAATGTCGAAAAAAGCAAAACCAATGCCGATAATAGAATCGTATATGTTTAACAACAACGAAACACAAATTCTTTTGAGTAGCGAATTTGAACCTATATATCGCCATTCGGGAGTGTCGAACTACTACATATACGACGTGGCAAACAAAACATTTGAATTGATTTCTCAAAACGGTAAACAACGCCTTACCACCTTTTCTCCCGATGGAACAATGGTGGCTTTTGTTCGCAACAACAACATATACATAATGGATTTGCAAACCAAAGAAGAAAAACAAATAACATTCGATGGCAAATTCAACAATATAATCAACGGGACAATGGATTGGGTATACGAAGAAGAATTTGGCATAATACAAGGATTTTATTGGTCGCCCGATAGTAAAAAAATAGCCTACTATCGTTTCGACGAAAGTAAAGTAAAAGAATATAATATGCAAACGTGGGGAGGGTTATATCCTGACGACAACAAATTTAAATACCCCAAAGCAGGCGAAACAAACTCTACAGTGGATATTCTTATATACGATTTGACCACTCAACAAACCAAACAATTAGACGAAGGTAGCGAAAACGACCAATACATACCACGCATAAAATGGACCAAAGATGCCAACACCCTTGCTTTGATGCGTATGAACCGTTGGCAAAACAAAATGGAACTACTTTTGGCAGACGCCAACACCGGAAAAATATCGACAATATACACCGAAGAAGATAAAGCGTATATCGACGTTCCCGACACATGGTTGTTTCTTGACGATGGCAAACATTTCTTGATAACAAGCGAAAAAGATGGATATAACCATATATATATGTACGACCTTGGTGGCAATATGGTAAAACAAATAACTACAGGAAACTACGACGTAGTAAAAATAAACGGTATAGATGAAAAAGGCAAAAAAATATACTATACATCGAAAGAAAGTTCGCCAATAAACTCAGACTTATACGTAATAAACTTAAATGGTAAGAAAAAAACAAAACTATCGGAAAAAGATGGATACACCAATGCCTCATTTAGCAATGGATGTCAATATTATATTTCTAATTTTACCGATGCCAACACCCCTCCTATTTATACCATTCACAACTCAAAAGGTAAACAACTTGTAATGCTACAAGACAATGCCACCCTTGCCGAAACAATGAAGTCTTACGGCAAAGAACACAAAACATTTGGCACTCTTACCACATCTGAAGGTGTTGATTTGAATTATTACATAATAAAACCGGCATCGTTTGATAGCACAAAACGTTATCCATTGTTCTTTTATGTGTATGGAGGTCCGGGCAGTCAGCAAGTAACCAACCGCTATGGCGGTAGCGATTATTATTGGCAACGTATGTTAGCCCAAAAAGGATACATAGTAGTGTGTGTAGACGGACGTGGAACAGGAGGTCGTGGTGCCGAATTTAAAAAAATGACATACAAAGAATTGGGAAAATACGAATGCATTGACGTTATAGAAGCTGCAAAATATTTTGGCAAACAACAATGGGTGGACGAAAGCCGCATAGGAATATTTGGTTGGAGTTTTGGAGGATACCTATCGTCGCTGGCAATTTTAAAAGGAAGCAATGTGTTTAAAACAGCCATAGCAGTAGCTCCGGTTACCACCTGGCGATACTACAACACAATATACACCGAACGATTTTTGCGTCGTCCACAAGAAAATGCTTCAGGCTACGACAACAACTCGCCAATCAATTTTGCCGATCAACTAAAAGGCAACTACCTTATAATACATGGCACAGGCGACGACAACGTGCATTACCAAAACACTTTGGATATGATATCGGCATTGCAAAAAGCAGGAAAAGAGTTTGATATGCACATCTATCCAAACAAAAATCATAGTATCTATGGTGGCAATACTCGTTGGCATTTGTATAGACTGATGACAAACTTTATAGAAGAAAAATTGTAACAATTTGTCAGTATCAACATTTGTACATTGTGCATTTTTTACAATGTACAAATGTTTTTAATCAGAAATATACATCACATTAAACTACATTTTCTGCAATAACTTGAATGTTACTAATAAAAAAAATATCAATATCAAACAATGATAAACAATGTATTATAAATATTCATCAAATAAAATTGAAATAAAGCACATTTAATTGTAAGAAAATTTGTAATTTTGTAGCCGTTTTCGTAGTCGAAAATATAATATGTATTTTTCTTTTGACTATGGTATTAATAATGAAATAAAAAATAAACTATGTCTGTAAAAAGGATTATTATTACATTTGTTGGAATATTATTTTTCAGTATCAGTGCCAACGCACAATTCTCGGCAGTGGGAGGTCGTGCAGGCTTGGGTTTTGCCAAAATTAGCGACGATTTGTTTATGCACTCCACTTTAGGATATAATGTAGGAGGATATGTAAACTATTCTTTTTCGATAGGTTCTTTACCCGAAATGGAATTACAATCAGGACTTTTTTTGACTCGCAAAGGTTCTAAGATGGAAAAGACCGATAAGATTTCTACCGACGAAATCATCTACAATCCATGGTATTTGCAAATACCTATACTATTGGTATACACCTATCGACTGCCTGTTGCTGACGAACACTTTGTTTCATTATCTATAGGTCCTGCCGCAAACATAGGTTTATTTGGCAAAGCCTATCGAACAATTATCAGTCCCGACTATGTAGGCATTTGGGGACCCGACAAAAACAGTCAATCGGAATACAACATATTCGACAACGGATGGAAAAAATTCGATGTAAGTCTTTTGATAGGCATCGGCTACCGCTTTAGAGACTACACTTTTGATATAATATTCGACAGCGGATTTTTAATACCATTATACGAATCAGATGCCCTTGTTCTTGGAAGAAATTCGTTTTCCGGAACACAACAAACACTTATGTTCATGTTAGGATACCACTTTGGACTGAAATAACGTAAAAACACTTATTGCAACAAAAAAAGTCCGTAAATTATACTATAAATAATTTATGGACTTTTTTGTCATCTTGTTTTCTAAAAACTAAGTTTCAGTAAAGGCACTTGCACATCTGGTTTTACAATCTCTTGTATCTTATACGTTATGTATGCCGATGCCACACCTACCAATGCCCCCACTAACACATCGGAAGGATAGTGAACGCCTAAATACATACGCGAATATCCCACTGTAACTGCCCACAAAAAAGCCGGCACAGCCACATACCACTTTCTCATTTGCAAACTCAACGAAGTGGCAGTAGCAAAAGCCACAGATGTGTGACCCGAAGGAAAAGAATAAGATTTTTCATATTGCAATGGATGTAATTCACCTGGATAGCTATCGTATGGTCTTGGTCGATGAAACAGCGATTTCATAGCCATTGTGGTAGCTGTAGTCAACAATATACCGGCACCTATCTGCAAACCAGCCATAGTAAAGCTACTATTAGAAGTAGCCAAACCTACTCCCAACATAGCAAGAGGCACTGCCGGTGCCATTACATATGCCGAAAACGACACCCCATTCATAGTGCTATTCATAAAAGGAGTACGAGTATCTTGTATCCTCATCAGCGTATTTACATCCATATTTTGAGAATACGATGGCCTGCAACCCAATGCTACAATTAATATTACTGATATTAGTTTTAGTATCTTCATATCTCAAAAAAAAGAGAGAATCTCTACAACACGCAGAGTATTCTCTCTCATCATTATTATCAACACTTTAATTTCTATTCATTGCATTTAAGTCTTGGAAAGCCACTAGTAAACGTCTCACCACGCTTTCTTCGCCTTTACGCAACCAAGCACGAGGGTCGTAATATTTTTTGTTTGGTTTATCGTCGCCTTCAGGATTTCCTATCTGACCTTGCAAATAAGCTTCTTTATCCTTATAATAAGCCATCACACCTTCCCACATAGCCCATTGTGTATCGGTATCAATATTCATTTTAACAACACCATATTGCAATGCTTCTGCTATTTTTGCAGGTTCGGAACCCGAACCACCATGGAATACAAAACTTACAGGGTTGGCTTCGGTGTTGAACTTCTTTTGTATATACTCTTGAGAATTGTGAAGAATAATAGGTTCTAATTTTACATTACCGGGTTTGTACACACCATGTACATTGCCAAACGATGCAGCTATGGTAAAACGATTGCTTATTTTCGACAATTCTTCATAGGCGTATGCCACGTCTTCGGGTTGAGTATAAAGGCGCGACGAATCAATGCCGGTATTATCTACACCATCTTCTTCGCCACCGGTAATACCCAATTCTATTTCCAAAGTCATACCTATTTTGCTCATACGAGTAAGATATTTCTTACAAATTTCGATATTTTCTTTCAAAGGCTCTTCCGACAAGTCGAGCATGTGCGAACTGAAAAGAGGTTTTCCATTAGCAGCAAAGAATTTTTCGCCTTCGTCCAATAAAGCATCTATCCAAGGCAAAAGTTTTTTTGCAGCGTGGTCGGTATGCAATATTACAGGCACACCATAATGTTTAGCCATTTGATGAACATGCAAAGCACCCGACACAGCACCTGCTACAGCAGCTTCGGTACTTGGCAATGACTTACCGGCATAGAATATAGCACCACCATTCGAAAATTGAACCATGATAGGAGAATTAGCTTGCTTTGCAGCTTCCATTACGGCATTTACAGAGTCGGTACCCACTACATTAACTGCAGGTAATGCAAAATGATTTGCCTTTGCTATACGAAATATTTCTTGCAATTGATCGCCCCAAACAACGCCGGCAGGGATCTTATCCATTATTTTTTCTGACATATTATATTGTTTTTAATTAATTATTAGTATCTTATGCGATTATTATATTTCTCTTAGAAAAAACAAAGGTAACAAGTTTTTGTTGGATAAACAATTTTATTCGACAAAAAATATATTTTTAACCAATCGTATCCAAAATGTTTTTGAAGAAATTTGACATCAAAAATTAAAGGGAGTTGTATATAACTAAATGAAAAATATTCGTTTAGTAGGTGAAAACAAAAAACAACTCCCATAACAAAGGTAACACTTTTTTCTCAAGTATTACAACTATTACCAAAAAGACAGATAAAAAAAATAATAAACAATCATGGAACAGATAAATGTTCGAAGGTAATTTTTAAAATTGCCATAAAATATTCTTATGCTTGGAACAGGCTTTTGTTCTTTCTCTCTCCCGACGTTGTTGAATTTTCCTCGCGTAGTTGTTCGAACAACGTCGTGAGGACGATAAAACTTCCTCACGAAGAAGTTTCTAAACTTCGAAACGTGGAATTTTTAGAAGTCGCCTTAAATCAATTCCTAAGATTTATCCTACAGATAGTTTGTTGTATTTTGCATATACAATGTTGTAATATGTCCATAGCATTAAACCACATCAAGTCAAAAAACTTGCACAATTCAAAAAAAGATTATATCTTTGCAATACGTTTGCTAAACGTATATTATAAGTAAAACATTGTAAAACAAATTGATAATGAAACGAACAATAGCCATAACATTCCTAGTTCTTGCCAATGCTATCATATTGGTACATGCTGTTGTTCCCCACCACCACCATTATCATGACGATATTTATTATATTCATAATCATGCTGATGATTGTTGCAACTCTTCGATTTTCTTTTCACTTACTCATGATAGCGACGATTGTTCGCACGACGATTCGGAAAAGGATTTTTGTAAGTTGCAAGATTTGTTGTCAAAATTAGTTCTCAATACCAAAGAACGAGAAGCATTTATAACTGCACTCGAAGCAGATTTTCAAGATTATTACATTGCTCAGCTTCTGATGAGCGACATGGAACAGGAAGTAGAACAACATACCTATAAACCATATATTTTTTATTTGCCACACAGCGAAGTTGTGGCACTCCCATTACTACGAGCCCCTCCTTACTGTTAATAAGGTGGTGCTTATGTGTAGTTTGGATATGCCATACACATAAGTTTTTTCCACAAAAGTTATATATTGGATATGTTTGCACAATGAGTTCTCTTGTGCATAGTAGTTTGCTATATCCGATATTTCAGACAGATTATATTAATTAAACACGCAAATTTATTATAGTTATTGTGGTATTTCAATAACGAGATATCACTATTTGTTAAACATTTAAATATATATAAAAGATGAATTGTAAGAAAATAAAACACATTTTGTTAGGTGTAGCAGTAGTAATGTTTTTTGCATGTTCCGGCAACAACGCAAGCGAACCTCATGTACATGGCGAAGAATGCGAACATTCACACAGCCACGAAGGACACGAACACTCGCACGATTGCGACCACAATCACGAAGGTCATGAACATTCACATGATTGTAAACATGAACATCAATCGCAACAAGAATCTTTTAAAGTAGCTGAAGAAAATGGTAGCGACCATTCGCATACCGAAGAATGTAATCACCAACATTAATATTTTTGAGCGATGAACAGAACATGTTATTTAATAGCAGTAGTGTTCTTGGCATTGGGCATCAGTGGTTGTGGCAATCACAACCACTCCGACCATGGCCACGATCACGGTCATCAAGATAATCTGCAACTTACTGCTTACAATTCCGATTTTGAGATGTATGCCGATGCCAACCCCTTTGTTGTTGGACAAGCCTGTACCATACTTTCACATTTTTCTTTTCTTTCAGACTTTAAACCTTTGGATTCGGCCGAAGTAACGCTGAGTTTAATAGTAGGCAACGATGGTATTCGCCAAACTTTAGCTACGGCCACACGTCCGGGTATATATAAGTTTACTTTGAGTCCTACTCATGCCGGAAAAGGAAAATTAATTTATGACATACATATTGGCGACAGCATATCACGCATGGTTGTAAACGATATAGAAGTTTTCGCCGATGCACATCAAGCCAACGAAGCTGCTCATAATGCTATTATAAGCAACAGCAATGCAGTATCGTTTACCAAAGAACAGAGTTGGAAAATAAACTTTGCTACCGAAGAAGTTGCTTACGAACCTTTCGGTGAAGTGATAAAAACCACTGCACAAGTACTTCCGTCGCAAGGCGACGAAAGAATAGTGGTGGCAAAATCGAGCGGTGTGGTAACGTTTTCGAACGCCAAAATAACCGAGGGTACTCCTGTAGCTGCAGGCCAGCAACTGTTCAGCATAGAAAGTAGCAATATGGCCGACAACAATATGAGTGTACGTTATGCCGAGGCTTCGAACAACTACGAACTAGCCAAAACCGAATATGAACGCAAACAACATTTGGCTAAGGACAAAATAGTATCGACAAGCGAACTGCAACGTGCCAAAGCCGAATACGAGAATGCCAAAGCCGTATACGAAACCATCAAAAACAATTTTTCGCAAAGCGGACAAAAGGTTACATCGCCAATAGGTGGATATGTGTGCCAACTGATGGTAAAAAACGGTGAATATGTAGAAGCCGGAAAACCGATAATGTCGGTATCGCAAAACAAGAAATTGTATATACGTGCCGAGCTTCAACCTCGCTACTATTCTGTTTTGAACAATATAACGACTGCCAACTTCCGTATACCCAAAACCAACACCAGCTATCGTTTGGAAGACCTCGAGGGCAAACTGATATCGTTTGGCAAAAGTGCCGACAACGGCAATGTGCTTATCCCCGTAACCTTTGAGATGAACAACAGTGTGGGACTGCTATCGGGTAGTTTTGTGGATTTGTATATAAAAACACAGAGCGACAGACCAATGCTTACAGTAGCCAATGGTGCTTTGATAGAAGAGATGGGCAACTTCTTTGTATTTGTACAGCTTACTCCCGAACTATTCGAGAAACGCGAGATACAAAAGGGTGCTACCGACGGATATCGCACTGCAGTGCTTGGAGGTCTCAAAGCCGGCGAACGTGTGGTATCAAAAGGGGCTGTATTGGTAAAACTTGCACAAGCATCGGGAGCGTTGGATCCTCATGCAGGACATGTGCATTAATAGTATAAACTAAAAAACATATTGCCATACAGGTACTATGTTTGTAAAACAGAAAAGTAATGCTAAATAAGATAATAAAATTTTCGTTGGATAACAAGCTGCTTATCCTATTGGCAGCGGTTATCCTTATAGTGGCCGGCACCTACACTACCCAAAAAATGGACGTAGATGTGTTTCCCGATCTTACGGCTCCTACTGTGGTGGTAATGACCGATGCCCACGGCATGGCAGCCGAAGAGGTAGAAAGGTTGGTAACCTTCCCTATCGAAACGGCTGTGAATGGTGCCACCAATGTGCGAAGAGTGCGGTCGGCATCGTTGCAAGGCTCGTCATTTGTATGGGTAGAATTTGATTGGGGCATGGATGTGTTCCGTGCCCGACAAATAGTAAGCGAAAAGATGGTTACCATCACAGGGTCGCTTCCCGAAGGCGTAACACCGGTATTGGCACCACAATCGAGTGTGATGGGCGAAATACTGTTTATAGGTCTACAAGCCGACAGCACCTCGATGATGGAACTACGTACCCTGGCCGAATGGGTGGTAAAACCTGCCATATTGGCCACAGGCGGCGTGTCGCAGGTAACCATAATAGGTGGCGACTATAAGCAGTATCAGATACTTGCCGACCCTATACGTATGGCAACATACGGTGTAACGATGGACGAACTGGAAGCTGTGGGCCGCACCATGAGCGACAACTCTACAGGTAGTGTTATTCGCGACTATGGCAACGAATATGCTTTGCGTGGTATAGCTCGTACCAACGACTTAGAAGAGCTGGGGCAAACCTTTGTAAAAAGTCTCAACGGAAAGCCTATAAGAGTATCGGATGTGGCCGACGTGGTGATAGGCAGTGCCATAAAGATGGGATATGCCTCGTCCAATGCCGAGAGGGCGGTGATACTATCGGTATCTAAACAACCAAACATCAACACCCTCAACGTTACCAAAAATATCGAGAAAAACCTCGAAGACATTAAAAAATCGTTGCCCAAAGATGTGGTGATGGACACAAAGATATTCCGTCAAGCCGACTTTATCGAAGCATCGGTAAGCAATGTAGGTAGTGCTTTGATTGAAGGTGCCATATTTGTAATAGTTATTCTATTTTTGTTTTTGGGCAGTTTCCGTACCACACTCATATCCATCATTGCCATTCCTCTATCGTTATTAGGAACCGTTATAGTGCTTCATCTACTGGGAATGAATATCAATACTATGACTCTTGGTGGTATGTGTATAGCTATAGGTTCGTTGGTAGACGACGCTATCGTTGACGTAGAAAATGTATATAAGCGACTACGTGAAAATCATCGTTTGCCCAAAGGCGAACGCAAATCGGCGTTCAACGTGGTGTTTGAAGCCTCGTCCGAAATACGTAGCTCCATTGTTAATGCCACATTTATAATCATCGTTACCTTTATTCCTTTGTTTTTCCTTACCGGAATGGAAGGTCGTATGCTTAAACCACTGGGTATTGCATACATAGTGTCGTTGTTTATGTCATTGGTTGTTGCAATGACTATTACACCGCTATTGTGTAAAATGTTGCTTTCGGGCAATAAGTATTTGTCCAAAAACGAGAAAGACAGCTGGCTAGCCACCAAGTTGGGTGCTGTGTACAATAGGTCGCTACAATGGGTGTTGAACCACAAACGCATGGTGCTATATCCTACAATATTATTGTTTTTGATAGCTGTGGGTGTTATCTTTACCATGGGTCGTAGCTTTTTGCCCGACTTCAACGAAGGTTCACTTACCATCTCGGCTATTGCCAAACCCGGTGTGTCGCTCGACGAGAGTCATCGCTTGGGCAACCTTATCGAAACCGAGTTGTTATCCATTCCCGAAGTAAACACTACCTCGCGACGTACCGGTCGTGGCGAACTCGACGAGCATTCACAGTCTACCAACAGTGCCGAGATAGATGTAAACTTTACCCTTACCGACCGCAGTAAAGATGAATTTATGGCCGATGTGCGTGCCAAATTGGCAGCAATACCGGGCATAGCCACCACAGTAGGTCAACCTCTAGGACACCGCATAGACCATATGCTTTCGGGTACAAGAGCAAGCATAGCCATCAAACTATTTGGCACCGACCTAAGCCGTATGTATATGATGGGAAATAAGATTAAGACCTCCATAAGCGGCATAGAAGGACTGGTGGACGTAAATGTGGAACAACAAACCGAAACACCACAACTACAGATACGTGCCAACCGCGATATGCTGGCACAATACGGCATAACTATAGAGCAGTTTAATAAATTTGTTGAACTTGCCTTTTCGGGCGAAAAGCTGTCGGAGATATACGAAGGCCAACGCAGTTTTGACCTTGTGCTTAAACTCAACGACGACTATACCGGCAGTGTCGACAAAGTGAAAGCCGCCCTTATAGATACCGAAGACGGTGGCAAGGTGCCATTGGAAGAGGTGGCCGAAATAGTATCAGTAGGTGGTCCCAACTCCATCTCGCGCGAGAATGTACAACGCAAAATGGTAGTGTCGGCCAACATATCGGGTCGCGATTTGGAAAGTGTGGTCAACGACATCAAAGCCAATATCGAACGCGACATAGAGCTTCCCGAAGGCTACCGCATAGAATATGGTGGACAATTTGAAAATGCCGAAGCTGCCACTCGCACACTAGTACTTGCATTTATAGCTGCAGTAGTGGTAATATTCTTGTTACTATACATCGAGTTTAAAAACACCGCACTTTCGGGTATAATATTGCTCAATCTACCGTTGGCACTTATAGGTGGCGTGTTTGCAATCTTCGTTACTTCGAAGATTATGAGCATACCGGCCATTATCGGCTTTATAACCCTGTTTGGTATTGCCACTCGAAACGGAATATTGCTTATATCTAATTATCAACATCGTATTGGCTCAAATGCTTCGCTTCGCGAAATAGTGGTAAAAGGCTCGTTAGACAGACTGAACCCGATACTTATGACTGCACTTACTGCCGCATTGGCTCTTATTCCAATGATTATAAACGGCGACAAGTCGGGCAACGAAATACAAAGCCCCATGGCTGTAGTGGTATTGGGAGGTTTGATAACTTCTACTTTGCTGAATATTTATGTGATTCCTATCGTATATGAGATGTTCAAAAAACGTGAAGAAAAACGCATGGCAGCAAAGGCCGATAATTCAACAGACGATGAAAACTAAATGAGAATCAAAATGAGAAAGACTGTAGTAATATATATATTGTGCATGATAGGCACCATATTGGCCGAAGCCCAAAACGATTATTCTTCGGTTTTGAAAAACATTGAAACCAACAATATCGAGCTGCAAACCTTGCGTGCCGAACTTCAAGCACAACAAATAGAGAACAATGCTGCCAACAATCTGGAAAATCTTTCGGTAGAAGGCAGCTACTCGTGGGGCAACAAACCGCAGATGGGTCCTAAAAAAACGTTGAGTGTAGCTCAACCCTTTGATTTCCCAACGGTGTATGCCATGCGTGGCAAACTTATGAAGATGACCAACAGCAACCTAGAGCTCCACTATAGTGCCGAACGCTTAAACATACTGCTCGAAGCCAAAAAACTTTGTGTGGAAATAACCTACTACAACTCGCTTATACAGCTTTACAACCAACGCTTGGATGCCGCCAAAACCATTGCCGACAACTACAGCAAAAAGATGGAAGCCGGCAAGGCAAACATATTGGAAGTAAACAAAGCCGAACTAAACCTGGCAACGCTGCAAAGCGAACACGACAAGGCTGTGGCCGAACGCCAAAACCTGCTTGTGGCTCTCGCTGCCATGAATGGCGGAAAAACTGTAGCAATAACTAATGTAGGATACGAAAAGGTATCGTTGCCCACCGATTTTGAAACATGGTACAAAGAGGTGGAAAACAAAAACCCCGTATTGCTACATGCCCAAAGTCTGGTAGATGTAAACAAGCAACAACTAAAGCTAACCAAAAACCAATGGTTGCCACAGCTGCATGTAGGATATGTAAACGAAACCGTGGTAGACGAAAGTTTTCAAGGTGTGGCAGTAGGCTTGTCGTTGCCACTGTGGAACAACAGCAGCAAGGTAAAACAATCCAAAGCACAACTGCTTACGTCCGAAACAATGCTCGACGGCACTCGCAACGAATGTTACAACACTTACAAGACCTTGTACAACCAATCACTAACCTTGCAACAAAATGCCGACAAACTGGCGGCTACACTATCACGTTGCAACAGCGAGGCACTATTGCAAAAGGCATTGGATGCCGGAGAGATATCACTACTCGAATACTTGTTGGAAATAGAGTTTTACCAGCAAGCGGCCATTAATACACTTGCTGCACAGCGTGATGCACAAATGGCATTGGCCGAGTTGTTTGCAATGGATTTGTAATAGAGAGTAATTCTGTATTATAAATAACAACAAAATGTCTGAAGACAACATCTACGCTTCAGGCATTTTTTTATTTCGATCGTCAGTAAAATCGCAACTATCTTGTACTGAAAAAACTTGACAAAAAACTAACAACCTAAATCAGCAAATCACACAATATGTAAGTTTCGTTTCGTAACCCTGCGGTTTAGGCATCAAAAGTATGGGGTTTAGGTATCAAAACTCCGTGGTTTATGGTGCAAAACTCTGTGGTTTATATTTCGTAACTTGGGTAGTTCTACCAACAGACTTATCGTAATAGAGTATCGAGCCTGGCAAAGCCGAAAAAAACTTGTGGTATGTAATCCAAAAGGTTCAAATAAAACATTATGCATGATAGAGTGTTTTATATAAATAATTTGTACTATTATGGACGAGTTGTTTACGCAAGGGCTTTTTGCTTTGTTTTTCGTTATATCAGTAGGTCTTATTCTTGGCAGAGTCAAGATTAAAGGTTTTTCGCTCGATGTGTCGGGTGTGATATTCATTGCCATGTTGTTGGGCTATTGGGGAGTGGAGATTCCAAAGATGTTTCAAAATTTCGGCATACTGCTTTTTATTTTTACTGTGGGCATACAGTCGGGTCCAACCTTTTTCACCACTCTTTTCAACGATGGTAAAAAACCTATATTTCTGACTCTTATACTTGTGTGTAGTGGAGCATTGCTAAGCGTGGTGCTGTGCTATATGTTTGGGTTGGGCGATATAGGGTCGATACTTGGTGTGTTTAATGGTGGTATGGCAAGTTCCATAGGGTTGGCGGCATCGATAGATATAGTGCCTTCGGCTCAAATATCGCTCGACTATAGTTTGATATATCCTTTTGGTGTTGTTATCACTATATTGTTTTTTCAGTTGCTTCCGGTAGCCTGCAAAATCGACTTTAAAAAAGAGAATGCTATGGATGACGAGGATGCACGCAAACGAAATCCTATAATATTACGAACCGACTACTATGTCGAAAATCCTTCGTTAGATGGTAGGAAGATTAGCGACCTTAATTTCAGAACTACCACAGGTGGCAATATTTCTCGCATCAAACACAATGGTAGTGTGATGAATGCCACATTGGACTCAGTGCTTAGGTTGGGCGATATAGTTCGTGTGATAGGTAGCGAGGAGTGTCAGCACAAAGCTATGCTACTTCTAGGAAGTGTGGTAGAAAACGAAGATATGGACTTGCCATCGCAATACGAAAACATTTGGTTGCTGGTAACCAACAAACGCATAGTGGGCAAAACGTTGGAAGAGCTAAACCTTTCGGGCATATTTAATAGTAATGTGATACGTTTGCAACGTGGCAATACCGAGTTGCAAACGTCGGGTAAGTTGAAGATACGTTATGGCGATAGGGTGGAGGTGGCCACCGATGTGTCGCATAGCGAAGCCATAACCGACTTTTTTGGCAACAATATCAAACAGGCTTCCGACACCGATTTTTTGCCTATTACCCTTGGTATAATAATAGGTATATTTATAGGTAGCCTCACTATCCCTATCCACAATTCGTTTCAAATAAAGTTGGGATTGAGTGGCGGAGTGCTTATAGCATCGCTCATACTTAGTCATATAGGGAAAACCGGTCCTATTATTTGGGCTATGACTCCTTATTCCAACAACCTGTTTCGTCAATTGGGATTGCTGATATTTTTGGCAGCAGTGGGCACTGATGCTGGTGCTCATATCACCGATGTGTTCAACAAAGAAAGTATTATAATAGTAGGCATAGGCTGTGTGGTGGCCATAGCTCCTATGATTATAAGCTATATAGTGGGAAAATATATATTCAAACTTAGTTTTATTCCCCTTGTAGGCACTATAGCCGGTGCATTAAATTCCACATTGGGGCTTACAATAATAGGGGTAAAAACCTCGTCGGAGAGCCTACAAACTTGTTACACAGCCACTTATCCGTTTTCGCTGGTTTTGATGATAATTTTGCCTCAAATTTTGTCGATTTTGTTGAAATAATGCCACAAAAAACATCAAAAAAACCTTTTGAGAACAAAAAAACATGAAAAAAATTTGTTTTCAAAAAGATTGTATAACAATAATATAGCTATCATTGAAATAAAAAAAACTATTTTTTTTCTGAAAAATTCTTGTTAGTTCGAAAAATCTTCGTATCTTTGCAATCGCAATCGAGAGTTAAGGATTGCAATCGGGAGCATAGCTCAGCTGGTTCAGAGCACCTGCCTTACAAGCAGGGGGTCATAGGTTCGAATCCTATTGCTCCCACAATTTCCTCAAAAATGATTATACAACTTTTTTAGCCTCCAACAATCCCCGTTGGAGGTTTTTTTCTTTTATACCTCTTTGGTAATAGTAAATATGATGCTAAGGGCGTATTATTCCTCGCTTTTCAATCCTAATGCTGTTCGTTCGGGCAGATCGTGGTGATATATTATTTTGTGTTCGTTTTTGTCTATCGAGTAGCAGTAATGTGTCAATCCGTTGGTTATAAATAAAAATGGTACATTTAGTGCTAAGTTGTAGCGTGCGGCTTGGTCGAATGTTTTTTGCGATAGTTCTACCATGGGTTGCTTGCATTCTACCAATAGTATTGGTGTTAAGTTGGTAGAATACACCACTATGTCGCATCTTCGGCACAGTTTTCCTATGTTTATACTGCCTTCTACTTTCATCAGTTCCAGTGGATAGTGTTTGCAGCAGTGTAAATATGCTATTACATGTTGTCTTACCCATTCTTCGGGGGTGAGTGTTACGTAGCGTTTTCGCACCGGGTCCAAAATTTCATTTCGGCCATTACGCTTGGCAATGCGTAGTTCAAAGTCCGGAAAATTGAGTTTAGGATATATCCCATTGTTGTTTTGTGTTTGCTGCTCTTTCTTTAGCATATATTGTTATATTCAGATAATCATATTGTTAGTATTAATATTGCTATATGCAATTCTATTGCAAAGTTAGCAAAAACTTTTTATCGTATATTTATTTGCATAAAAAAAGTGGCGAAACTGCATATTGTTACAGCCTCGTCACCGCTATAATTGTCTATTAGGTTTATTAGTTTTGCACCACTATATAGTCTTGTTCGGCCACTCCGCATTGGTTGCAGTTTTTGGTTCCGGCAGCTGCTATAGAATCGGATATGCTTCCACAAGCGGGGCATACAAACCATGTGTCCGACACATTCATGTCGTTGCCGTTTTGGCTTACTGTTTCCAATACAGCCACACCATATTTTTTATCGTTGGCACGTCCTTCGGCTGCCCATTGCAGTGTGGCAACAGTTAACGAATCGCCCATCATTACAGCTTGTTCTATATAGTTGGGATACACAATAGTGATTTGATATTCGTCATCGTTGATACTTTGTTTCAAGTTGTCGGGGGTGCTTTTGGGTACCACTGTTTTGGGGGCAGGACGCGGTGGCAACTTCGAAGTGTCGGTTATCTTGGCCAAAACGGCTTTATGTTTTTCGGCTCGTAACGAGTCGGCTTTGGCTTTGGCTGTAAATAGTTTGGCAACATTTTTGTGTTTTTCTTCGCTAGCCTTTTTCGAATATGCTTTATTGTTGGCGCTCGATTGCTCTTCGGCTACAATCACATATTGGATATTTTCCACCAAAACAGAATCGTTGGGATTGGAGGCTACTTTTTCGTTGGAATGTTGTTTGCACGAGATGGCAAACAATGATGTTGCAACAACAGCAACACTCAAAATCGTTCTTTTCATTTTATTTCGTATTAGGGTTTTTATTTGTTTCTTTAAACAAGCAATGTGGCATTTTGTTTTTGAAATGTATTATACAAGCTCTCAACTTATAGTTGTATGTGAACTCTTGAAAGAAAAAAAACGACAGTCTTTGAAAAGCAAAAAAATATTTTTTTGGGTTTTGCGTTATTGTACGATAAAATTTAAATATATTGTTTTGATATGAAGAAAAACATTGCCGTGGTGATGGGAGGTTTTTCGGGCGAACACGACATCTCTATCAATAGCGGAACAGAAGTATACAAAGCCCTGAACAAAGACAAATACAACGTATATCGTATTGTTATAGATCGCAGTGATTGGTATTATTTGTCCGACGATAATAAAAAGACATCGGTTGATAAGAACGATTTTTCGATTTGTTTGGATAATAAAAAGATAACTTTCGATTTGGCATTTATCATAGTGCATGGCGATCCGGGCGAAAATGGTCGTTTGCAAGGCTATTTTGATATGATAGGTGTGCCATATAACACGTGTGGTTTTTATACTTCGGCGCTCACTTTCAATAAGGGATATTGCAATGCGGTGGTACGCAACTATGGAGTTATCAACCTTGCCAAATCCAAGGTGGTGTATGCCGATAGAGCTATTGATGCCGATGAAATATTGTCGGATTTGGAATTGCCTGTATTTGTAAAACCGGCTTCGGGTGGTTCGAGTGTGGGAATGAGCAAAGTGAAAGAAAAAGCCGAACTATTGCCGGCTATCGAAAAAGCCTTGCACGAAGATTGCGAAGTGCTGATAGAAGAGTTTATACAAGGGCGTGAGTTTGGTTGCGGTGTGCTACAAACAAAAAACGAAAAATTGGTATTTCCAATAACCGAAATAATACCTATAGGGCGCGAATACTTCGATTACGAAGCCAAATACCAAGGATTTTCTAACGAGGTAACACCTGCCGAAGTAGACGAAAAAATATCCACCATGATGCAGAATACAGCAAGCCGACTATACGATCTTTTGAACTGTCGTGGACTAGTGCGCTTCGATTTTATATACAACGAAGACAAAGCCAAACTTTATTTTCTTGAAGTAAACACCATACCGGGACAATCAAGCGAAAGTATAGTGCCGAAACAAGCTCGTGCTATGGGAATAAGCACTGCACAGCTATACGAAATGCTTGTTGAAACATTCTTATAACGTTCTTATAAGCTCCAATAAAAAAAACGAGATAATGATTTGCCATTGTCTCGTTTTTTTGTTATTTATTCTAAGATGCTGACTATTTATGCGCTTATGCAGTCGGCATCGGCTTTTACTTTTTTCACCAATCCTTGAAGCACTGTGCCCGGGCCTACTTCTATAAACTTTTCGGCACCATCGGCTATCATGTTTTGCACTGTTTTGGTCCATCTCACAGGAGCTGTAAGTTGTGCTATCAAATTCTTTTGTATGGTTTCGGGGTCGGTGAATGGTGTTGCTGTTACATTTTGGTATACAGGGCAACGTGGTTCCACAAAGGTGGTACGCTCTATGGCTTGCGACAACTCTACACGAGCAGGCTCCATTACCGGTGAGTGGAATGCTCCTCCTACATTGAGTGGCAATGCACGTTTGGCTCCGGCTGCTTTAAGCAATTCGCAAGCTTTTTTTATGCCTTCCATAGTGCCCGAGATAACCAATTGTCCGGGACTATTGTAGTTGGCAGGCACCACCACTTCGTCGGTTATGGTGGCACATACTTCTTCTACCACATTATCGGCAAGTCCCAATATTGCTGCCATGGTAGATGGCTGTAGTTCGCAGGCTTTTTGCATAGCATTGGCACGTGCTATTACCAGTCTAAGACCATCTTCAAACTTCATGGCACCGGCAGCTACCAATGCCGAGAACTCGCCCAACGAATGACCTGCTACCATATCAGGGCAAAAATCTTCGCCCATACTCGCTGCCAATATTGTGGAATGCAAAAATATGGCAGGCTGTGTTACCTTGGTTTGCTTTAAATCTTCGGCAGTACCCGAAAACATCATATCTGTAATGCGAAATCCTATTATATCGTTGGCTGTTTCGAACATCTCTTTGCACTTGACATTGTTGTCGTACAATTCTTTTCCCATTCCTACAAATTGGGCTCCTTGGCCGGGAAATAAATATGCTTTTTTCATCTTGTATAATATTTTTAGTTCGTAAATATTGTGGTAGCTAATATGTTATGTGCTATTGTCGGCTACCATACCTTTTGCAAAGATACTTATTTTTTTGAAATCAACAAAAAACTTTTCTACACCCTTGCTTGAATTACACTTTGTATCCATTTGGTTTTTGTTTGCCCAAGCCAAGGGCACTGCTCCTAATTCCCTTACTTCTTGCCCCTTGAACCTTATGTTTACAATAGCTGACTCGTATAAGGCAACTTCTAAAATTCCACGTTCGAACCGATTTTGATATTGCCTTTAGAACTTTTGCGTGCTTTGCGTTGTTGACTTCGTCGATGTTGCTATCGCTCGAAAGAGCTAATGCTAGGGCATTGCTCTTTACTCGCTTAATCGCAACGTTACTGAAATCTTTCTGTTTCTTTTTCAATCGCATACCCCGCTATACTCAATCAAAAGAAAGTAGAAATCTTCCTAAGAAAATTCCGCAAATCACCTGCAAAGCAATTTTTAGAAATTGCCATAATTTTTTTTAGACTGCAAAACACACAGGTGTTAGAAATCGGTTGTAATCAATTCTTTGTTATATCTTAAAATTGTCGCTTAGTGCGTTAAAAAAGTTTAAACTCGATTGTTGGTGTAATTTTTTGCCAAAAAACGTGCTATTATGTGAGAAAGCATGCTTATACGAAATAGATGACCACAAAAGAACAATATTATAAAATCATATTGAACCGGTACAATGGTTTGATACGCAGACAATGTTTTGTTTGGACAAGAGGTAATACCGAACGAGGCAAAGATGCGTATCAGGATATATTGTTGAAACTATGGGAATATGTAAATGCTTTGGACACATGCGATTTGGATGAAAATATGTGGTATAAAGTTTTTAATATTACACGTAATGTATTGCGTACAAAATATGGAAAATCCATCAAGGAATATCCTTATGGCGATAGTAGAGATATGGACGTTATGGTTGCA
Organism: Bacteroidales bacterium; assembly: GCA_017522255.1. GTDB lineage: Bacteria > Bacteroidota > Bacteroidia > Bacteroidales > P3 > HGM05376. The sequence continues at coordinate 22,376 of JAFWZP010000019.1, forward strand.
ACCGATTTGCCCGACTACTCTGTAGAATACATCAAAGAAATAAAACAACATTTGGAAGAGAGCGATCGCGAGCTGTTGGAATACATACTAAAGGGCTATAGCAACGGAGAAATAGCAAAAAAGATGGGGATTAACGCTAATCTTGTAAACCAGCGTAAGCATCGTATGCTGAAACGAATGAAAGAGATATATAACCAATTATATAAAATATGAAACAGATGAAAGAAAAACAGACACATAACAAACACAGCTTTGCCAAGCCGGAAAATGAAAATATTTCCGACGAAGTGAAGAAAATAATAGAACATCATTCTGCAGAGTATGAGCAGTGGGCATATAGGTTAAAGACCAATATACGCCACACCACTGCAGTGATGGCAGTGCTATTGTTGGCTTTTGTGTTATATTGTGTGGTGCCAAACCCTGTGTCTGACGCCCCGTTGCAGCCCACCGCCACCGTGGCACAGCAAAGCCGCCCACCGGCAGTGCAGCGCTCTGAACCCGTGGCAGACACTGCCACTATGCCGACACCGAAGTCGGCACCCACTATGCAGCCTGCTGCCGACCGGGACTGCCAAGCCATGTATGCCGCCCATAAAGAGCCTACAGCTACGACTCCCGTGCCCGACACCATAGCCGCACCGCCCACAATGGCACCACAGCCACTGCTATTGGCAGAGGCTGAACCGGAAACCAAACCTGAACCAAACTATAACGATAACAACTACACCGACTATTTGATAGCCGATGTCTCTATAGAAAAAGAAAGACAATTGACCGAATTACAAATTTATTGCAATACAAGATGTTCAAGTAATGAAGTGTTTATCTCCTTTGATAAAGGAATGGGAAAGAAAATTATGATATAACAATATTGAGTATGAAAAGTGTGAATATAAAAATATTATTAGTGCTGATATTGACGATATGTAGCAATAAACTATATAGCCAAACGGAGCTGTATAAGCAATACGAGCATCGCACCGAATTTACGGTGATGTGCATAATGCAATATCCTATTACCGACAGTGCTAAAACAGATATTACGCTTTTTGTGCCACACGATAAAGAAGGAATATTGCCGATGCTTCAAGAATTTAATATAACAAATTTGAATAAAGATACAGTACTTAATAGATATGAAAATGGAAAAGTATATCCGTTATGCATATATAATGTTTATGCAGATGATATAAA
>JAFWZP010000020.1 GCA_017522255.1 Bacteroidales bacterium
CTTTCTTTTGATTGAGCATAGCGAGCTATGCGATTGAGAAAGAAATAGAAAGATTTCAAGAAAAAACGCAAAGCACGCAAAAGTTTCAAAGAACGTCCTTCTATCATTCCGAAACGTGGAATTTTTAGAAGTTGCCTATAGTGTCAAATCTTCAGCTTTAAAACCGATATTGTCCCAATCCATATAGAAAGGATAATCTTCACGGAAATGACGCAATTCACGATAGTTAAGTGATACTATCTGTAGTTTCGATTTATTAGATTCTATAGTGTCTATCACCTCTCCTTTGTAGTTTATCACCCTCGATTCGCCTGAATATTCCACTCCATTATTATCTTTACCTATCCTGTTGCAACCTACCACATACGCCATATTTTCGATGGCACGGGCTTCCAGCAACTTTTTCCACGCATCGTTGCGACAAGCAGGCCAATTGGCTACCACCACACACACATCGTATTTGAACCTGCGAGGATAGTAAAAATCGTTTCGCATCCACGAAGGGAACCTCAAATCGTAGCATATATATGACGCTATACGCCAACCTTTTACAGAAAATGGTATATTGTATATTCCTTGGGACATTTCCTTGCGTTCGGAACCCAATCCGAACAGATGTCGTTTTTTATACACCCCAAAATCGCCATTGGGATAGACCATATATAATGTATTAAATAAATTATCTTTGACATCTTTTTCAACCATACTGCCCATCACCACCATATCATACTGCCGTGCTAAGTTTTGCATCCAGTGATATGTTTCGCCTCGTTCTTTTTCGGCAAAATCAATGTTATTTTTATTTTTTAGTCCTGTGGCAAAGAGTTCGGGCAAGACCAACAAATTCACTCCCTCGTCTTTGTGGTTAGCCATTTCTTGCTCTATGGCTTCGTAATTTTTCTGCTTATCACCAAACACTATATCTCGTTGATAATAGGCTATTTTTAAATCGTCGTACATATATACTGTTTTTTAAAAGAAATTATTCAAATCGGTTGTTATTGTAATGTAATTAGGTGCTTGCGACTGATGATAATTGTTGCGGCTATAGGCTAAATAAAACTTCTTCAACCTAATGCCCACACCATACGAAAACCCACTGAAATTAAACCCCGTAGCAGCCTTCATCTCTTTGGCTCTACGATAGTTATAACCCAATCTTATATTAAATGCTTTGCTAGGGCAAAACTCCACTCCCACCACTGCATGTCGCATTATATTATCCATCACTCCTGCTATAGTACTTTGTTTGGTAACCTCACCCGTGAAAGGGTCTTCCACCTCGGTGGGATTGAAATTATCGGGATAACGCAAATCCCAACGCTGCAGTTCTGTGGCAGTAAAATACAACCTAAATGGTGCTTTGGGTAATTTGTACGACAATCCTGCCGTAAGCTCCCAAGGCAATGCCTCGCTGCCGCCATTGAATGTTATCAATTGGGCACCTATGTTGCGAGCCATTATAGTGGCGTTAAACAACTCGTTGGAGGAGCTATAATTCACTCCCAAATCAAATGCTACTGCAAAGGCATTATAACTTTCGTAGTGGCTCAGCAATGGCTTGAACGACACTCCCATTCGCCAATGCTCGGTAAGCTGCCTGCCCCAACCTATATACATTATATAATCGGCGGCAGTGAAATTACCCTCGTAATTCTCGTCCTCGTCGTAGCCCTCAAAAGTGCCATATCCCACATATTGAAGCCCAAAAACAAAACTCCCTAACTTATCAAACTCAGTGCCGTAATACACCCCACCATAGCCACTGCCTTCAAACAAACCTACATAACTAATACTCAGCTGACCACCCATATTGGAATTTATAAGCGTCGGGTTATTTGTAGCCACACTTATATCATCGTCGTTAACCGAAAGATACATACTACCCAAAGCACCCACACGAGCCGAAGTGCTAAGATTGAGGGCTGAAGAGGTGCTTGTTGTTTGCCCTATAGCACCACTCATCAATGCCCACATCGTCAAGGATAATATCACTTTCAGTATTCTCATTATTTCATTATTTGTTTAAACTAACGTTCCAATTATAATATTATTGCACACATAATAAAAAAAACATACCCCCCTTTGCAACGCAACGCAACGCAACGGAAGACAAAAGACAAAAGACTAAAGACTTTAAACTTTAAACTTTAGACTTTAGACTTTAAACTTTAGACTTTAGACTTTAAACTTTAAACTTTAGACTTTAAACTTTAAACAAAAGACTTTAGACTAAAAAAAATCGAAACCATCACTTTTTGGGGTGATGGTTCGATTTTCAATAATAATAAAATAATAAATTATAAAATATAAAATGGCAGTTATTTTTAGTCTTTAGACCTTAAAGTATCGTCCTTCTTTTTCTTCTATTGCTTTACTATCCCTCCAGCGTTTTACCCAACTACGTATAGTACTATCACTGACTGTATCAGTAGCCTTTAATTCCATATACAACTGTTGCAAATCTTGTTTAGTAAACTCGTTACCCAACCGTGCAAATACATTATCAGCCATGCCTCTATTTTTCTGATGTTGAATTATTTGTTTTCGTTCTTGTGCAATCTTTGTAAATGCACTATCTATCTTTTTTGCATCTGCCGCAATATGTTCGGCAAATAGCTTATACTGACCATGCACACAAGTTTGGAATACCAAGCGGAACAATTTAAGCAATTCTTCATTAGCAGTAGGCATTTCCACCAAATTACCCTTATTATCCACACATACAGGTATATACACTTCCTCGTTGTATGTATTTCTTACCTGATATTCCACTTGTCGATTTTGGCGTTCATTTATAGTAGTATAAGTATATTTTTCGTTGCTCGGTGTCAAAATCAATCCTTGTTCATATAAATATATTAAATAGTATACAACGCATACACGTTCAGCATTAGCTGTGGCTCGCCCAATGATAGGTTCCATATCCTCATCGTTAATGATATCATCAGTGTAATTTGTGATATATTCGGCTTTTATTTCTTCGTAAATATCACCAAATAAATATTTAGCATCGATAACAACATCTCTTATCGAACGCAAATATTCAATCATTTTTTTGATTGAATCACAATCATAATACTGTGCATTTCCCTCAAGTAGGTTCTTTGGAGACACATTAGGTAGAATAATCATACGATTGACCGTACCATTATTAGTTGAACCTGTAGCCGATATTAGTGGTTTCAAACTACCCAAAGTACCCGTTGCGTTAAATGACAGTTTGCAACGCACCTTACCATTTACGCCCGACAAAGTGGCAGTATCTTTATCCAAAGTGGACCCATCAAATGCCATACGCAACACTTCACTTCCTATTGCACCCGTATTCATGGGATTGGTTACATTGTCAAATTCAGGTGTAAATGCCACTCCCACACCTCTATTATATGCAGCTATGCGTTTTAAGTTATCAAAAAGAGCAGCTCCGTTAGTTGAGAACGAGATATTATCTTTACGGTATTTCTCCTTCAATTTTTTATATTCTTTAGTTTGAGTTTCATGCAATTTGTTTTTTTCTACATTATATATATCATCTTCTTCTTCGCATACCACACCAAAACCTTTTGTTTTGTTTCGCTCCAGAGCACTCTTACCCATACCACTTTTAGCACAATGCAAAGCTTGCAAAATAATACTATGAGTCTTTTTGCGAGGGTCTAATATCTCCACCCCGCTCAAATGTGGTGTAAGCAAAACTGCGGTAGCTATTATTTGGTTAGGCAGCATATAATGAGTTTTTTTACTAGGATTTTTGTCCAAACTAAACATGTGTGCAGACGTATTATCCATCACTATATCAGGGTAATTGATTTCGTTAAAACCACGCACTATCTCCTCCCAGGTATAGCTATCACGCAATGCCAATGGCTTTTGCTCGTCAGGTAGCACATTGTTTTTTATTACACCTTTATCATCAGCCCATTGCAATACAGATGTTAGTTGACTTACACCTTGCTCGTTGTAGGTGGTAGGGTCATCAGCAGCATCATAATTTTTGAAATTCTGAACTCTGTTTTCGATATAATTCATATATATATATGCTTGCGATTGATAGGGTATTTATTCTTACCTAGGTCAGCCGCCAACGCAATCAAGGCATTATGTCTATTACCTTTGACGTAGTCATTTTCATTAACATGATAATTTATCAATTCCATCTCATCTTCAGTGATAGGATAAGAATAATCTATCTCTTGTGTTGTATTAGTTTTAGTATTAGTATTAGTA
>JAFWZP010000021.1 GCA_017522255.1 Bacteroidales bacterium
GTGTTGGCGATTTAGATATACCTTTCCCTATATTTACAGGAATTATAAATTCTTGCTATGAAGATGATGTGTGTATATATGAATATGATGAAAATATTCATTATCGACACAGCAGTAGAAACGATAGATAGAGAAACAATGATTGGCTAAAAATCGTATATTTGCATAGCTATTAAAACAATCACTTAAACTACATTAATAATGAACAAAGCTATAAGATCTGCTATTGCTTTACTGGTGGTATTTAATTTAATTTCATGCCAAGAGTCAGAACCGCCCCTACCTCCTAAGGATATTTCGCAATATATCACTGCTCTGGAAGATGGTAACACATGGGTTACTGCCTTTGAAGGTGAGAAAAATTTCCCACAAGTAATAGACGGAGATACTGTTTATTGTTCTCGCAAATTGTACATGACAAACATGATAAATGGCGATACAATTGTTGACGGAAAAAAGCGTAAACTATACCATACCTATTTCCATCATGCCCCTACCATTGAACCCGGTGATACTGTATATACATCCGATAGATGTCCTCAAATATTCCCCGATGCGGTATATATGTGCGGAAGCGGTGATATTTTATATCAAACCTTTTACTATGAAATTGATCATCCCAATCGCAAAAACATATATTGTAATCTCATGGTATATGCTCATAAAGCATGGGAAACAAATCCTTCAATTTATTATGAAGATAATTACACCATTAAGATGTGGGGGCAATTTAATAGTTATTTTGATAAATGGGATAGTGATAGCATCCCCATTATTAGTCTCAATCTTACATGCAATGATACATTTAGATATTATAAAATAACCAATGTATCAGACATACAATTAAATGATAACAAAATAAGACGAAAATTCCGAGCCGAATACAAAAGAGAAAAGAACAACGATGCTCCCGGTGGATTTTGGGGTGACGTTGATTACTGGATAGAAGGATTGGGATCAATACGTCACGGCATAAATTCGTGCTTAGGAATACAACGAGTACAACCTACGAATGTTAACAAAGTTATCTCTTTTACCTCACATGGGCAGGTAATATATACCGCCGAAGAAGATGATCTATTACGATAGACCTTAAAATAAAATTACCTTAAATGTAACACTATGAAACCATTTCAAAAGAAAATTATCTTTGCCGCTATCGCAATAAGCTGCTTATGTATAGTAGGTTGTTGGATTGGAGACTTTTATTATAGTAGATCTTTTATTAATGCATTTCAATTGTATGACGGAATAAAAGTTCGTCGTGCAACCTTAAACTCTACCAAGTGGATAGATATATGGGGAACTACAACCAAAGAAGTAGGTCTGCTATCAAAAGGTAGTGACAAAGATTTATTTGATGACCTATGCGACCTCTATGGTGATAACACATATAATAGAGAAGTTGCCATTCCCGGTGATGGATATTACACAGCCAACCATCCACCTTGTGCCGGTATAGATGTGATAAGTAATAAAGACTTCGACGCCGAACACCCGGCCGGAACTTCTTTGGCCGATATTATGACTATTCAATATCGATCGGCTGTAAAGTTTATTGAAAATGGGTATAAGGATAAAAAAGATTATATGGAAGACATCAGAAAACCCCTTGATGAATTACAACCTACCGATCTTACCTTATCGATAAGAAATATATTCTTGATATTCGATAAAGAACCGGATGTATTGGAAACTCATGGGCTTACCTTCTTCTGGACTACTACCGAAGGGATTACTTACACAACAAGTTTCAATTACGACTTTACTTTACCCGAGGGTGAAGTTGAACCATATACTGTTAGTATTGAATATGATACAATATACAACTACACCCCTAAGCACTAAACATGATACTGATAATATGTTCATAAGTTGATTTATTAGAAAAAATTCTTGCAGTTGTTGTGTATAAGATAAAATACGCTAAGGCTGCAAGAATTTTTCTACTTCAAGAATGGCTTTACGGTAAGAAATGGGGCTGAATTTAAGATTACAAAAAACTAAAAAACAGAAATATGAGAACAAAAGTTACAATCTTATTGGGTATTATCATGTCGACCTTGGTTCTGGTAGGCTGTATGTACGATGAACCTTCTATCCAAACGGGCGATTATCCTTTTGTCAAAGAGGGAAAGAGATGGAATTGCCGTAATGGTGAGAATGACTTCGTATATAAAATGATGGGGGATACTTCCATAAAATCAAAGGCGTACAAGAAACTATATGTGCAACATAGTGCAAAAAATGGCAATGATGAGTGGCATTACCAAGGTGCCGTAAGGGAAAAAGGCGAACAGGTGTATATGCTGGAAGCCGGAGAAAAGAAGGAGTACCTACTATACGACTTCGGGGTAGGGCTTTACGATCGTAATGTAGGATTGGATTATTTTACCAATAAAGACGGCAATATTTTAGTATTTAGACATATATACTACTATGAAGATACTTTTAGAAGAGCTTTTATTGGTAGTCACCTTGGTGTTACGGACACTTTTACTTGGTTAGAAGGTGTTGGTCATTTGCAAGACCCATTTCCTATATCTTCGAAAAATGGTGGTCTTTTAATCTCTTGCTATGAAGATGATGTGTGTATATATGAAATTGATGAACGACTACTTTATTACACTCCATCGACACAACAATAGAAACAAAGGATAGAGAAACAATGATTGGCTAAAAATCGTATATTTGCACCCGGAACCTATATTAGGAAAGGTGCTACTTTGACTGTAACCCCCAAAAAAAATTAAGCATATGAAAAATTTGTTTACCATTCTTTTGCTTACAATTTTCTCCTTGGCATCATTTGCTGAAAGCGATGCGAACTTTCAGACTATATGCCAAGGCAACATGTGGCATTCGTATGTACCCGGCAAAGGCGATAATTTTACATTTATCGGCAGTGAGGAGACTGTTATCGATGGCAAAGTGTATTATAGTGATGTGAATAACAACGAGTACTATTATCGCCAAGATGATGAAAAAGTTTATCGTTACTCTTTACCCCAACAGTCGGAGGAGCTTGTTATTGATTACGGCTTGCAAGTGAATAATATTTTCACTCACGCCGATGGCAGTGAATGGATTGTAGCCTTGGTGAAAGATACTACATTGACAGGATTGAGTTCGCCTCGATTGTGCATAGAACTGGTCGATGTCGATAACTCGAAAAATACCGATATGTGGATTGAGGGTATCGGGTCGATACATTACGGCATTAATCCGCCTTCCTACATGGACGATGTAAGTGATTATTATATATTGTCATTCGCTACACGCGAGTGGGAGGCCTGTGTTTTTACATTCAAAACTTCTAACTTGTGCAATAAGATTGTTGCCCCGGAAGACAATGGCGAAGATGCAAGCGGTAAACAACTTCACATCGAAGTATCACTGGTGGGTGATGTGTTGCATGTTGAGGGCGATGCTTGGTACGATGGTGCAGGCTGGTGGTATATCCTTGCCGAAGAAAAGGATGGGGTGGTCAACTTGACGCACAGCGAAACTGTACCTGATGCCGATGGATTGACCCTGCGTTCGTTCAGTGTTGATTTTGAAGACTTTAACCAACCCGTATATGATGTATTCTACAATGGCGAATACATAACTCGTGTAAATAACAATGCAGAGCATGAATATATTCCCTTATTGTCGCCAACAAGTGAATGGGTAGAATTGACTTACAAAGCATATGTGCGTTATGCAATAAGCGATACTGCCACAATAAATAATAAGGAATACTGCGTAATAAGTTGTACCGAGATACTATTGCCCGAAAAAGAAATTCATCATTCCAATAGTAAAATATACATTCGCGAAGAGGACAAAAGAGTATATCTTTACGATGAATATGCCCCAGAAGAAGAATATTTATTATTCGATTTCGGGGCAAAGGCTGGTGATAAAATTGTGGTTAATAATACAACAAATGAAGATTGGGTTATTGCCATAGACCGTGTTGAAACTATTAATCTGAACGGCATAGAAAGAAACATGCTGCATGTAAGTTATATATGCAACAATGAAGATCTTGTTACCAATGACACTTGGATTGAAGGTATAGGTTCTACACAGTTTAGCCCATTCATTAATATAATTAGATGGGGTGGTACAGGGTTGGGCTACTTCCACTATTTCTATGACTACAATACCGATTTTATATACCCCGAGGATGCTACACCATACGACTTTGGCACGTCTACCATCGTCGAGTATATCCCGCTACTATCGCCCGGCAAAGCGTGGGTGGAAACAGATGGACATATATTTGAAGAATATATGATAAAGGACACTACCATGTGGGATAAGAGAGAGTATTGCGAATTAAGAGCTACTGCCATAGAACTGCCACAAGGTAATTTCTTGGACAGTAACACCAAGGAGTATTTGCGTGAAGAGGACAAGAAGATTTTTAGATATTTACCTCAAAATTCGGCATGTCCCATTCCCGAATGGATAGCAACTGAACATTTACTGTTTGATTTCGGTGCAAAAGCCGGTGAGAACATCGTTGTTATTGACTCACAAGATTATAAGTTGGTTATGACAATAGATAGCATTAAGCAGATTGTTCTTGATGACAGGGAAAGGGATGTATTCTACGTTAGCTATTTTAACAACGACGAAAAAACCGGAAATGAAATATGGATTGAAGGCATAGGAACTACAATAACACCTTTGTTCGATGAATATGTTCGCAAATGGGGAATTTTCGTTGGTGCTACTTTCTTCCACTATTTCTACGACTACAATACCGATTTTATATACCCCGAGGATAGAGAGGTGATAGATTTCAGCGATGTTTCTACCATTCCGACCGATGCAAACGCAATGACCATACATCGTGAGGGCGAGACCGTTGTGGCAGTGTTCCCGGCTGCGGGTGTCGGCGAAACGATTACACTCTACGACACAACGGGTCGCATAGTAGCCGTTGAGTCAGTGCAAGAGGGTGCGACCTCGGCAACCATCGACATTGCTCACTTGCCACAAGGCGTGTACATAGCCCGCATGAACAGTGGTGCATCGTGCAAAGTGGTGCTGTAATTACTCAATGGTAGGATAATGCAAAAGCCTTAAAATATCAAACACATGAACACATTGGATGACACTCCTCCAAGCATAACGGGAAGTGGCTCGGGCAAGCATTATTTAATTGTGGATTTTATAGAAGTTTCCTAAATATAAAAAACAGAAATATGAGAACAAAAGTTACAATCTTATTGGGTCTTTTCATGTCGACCTTGGTTCTGGTAGGCTGTATGTACGATGAACCTTCTATCCAAACGGGCGATTATCCTTTTGTCAAAGA
>JAFWZP010000022.1 GCA_017522255.1 Bacteroidales bacterium
GCGAAAGCACAGAAGATTAGCGTGGAAGCCTTCAACCGTATCGACCGCGATATGGGGGCGCGTGTGGCCAAGGTGCGCGACATAAACAGCGACCTTTGTGCCTTGATAAAGATAGAAACCATAGAAACGGGTTTTGAGTTTAGCGGTTGCATTATAGAAAAAACCGAACAAAAAACCGGCGAGATATGGGTGTTTGTGTCGCCCGGAGTTAAGTTTCTTACCATTAAGCATAAAGAGTTTGGAGTGCTACGCAACTACAACTTTCCGCAAAGCATAGAAAGCGGCGTGGTGTATCAGATGAAGCTGAGCACCGAAGCCAAAGCCACAAAGATAGACACCGCAAGTGTTTCTAATATAGTGGAAAGCAAGATAGATGCCAAAATGGAAGAGTTGAACAAAAAACTTGCTTTGCTGGAAGAGATGCAAAAGCAATCTTCTTCGCAAAAGCCAAAGAGGATACGCCCCGTTTACAACAAAGAAACCTTTGCGATGCTGAATGCAGCCTATTCGGTGGCACCGCAAACATCGTTTGGATTAACCTTTGGTATGCAAAAGACTTGGGGCTGGTATGTAAGCGTGGCTTCGGGATTGAAGTTTGATGCCTTAGGTGCAACGAAAGAAGATGCCTATGGAACCAACGATTATTTTTATGATGACAATAAAACAACATCTCGCCTCTCGATACATGGTGGTGCCATGTATCGCATAGCCAAACCGCTATCCATAAAATTAGGCGTAGGCTATGGCGTTAGAAACTTGGCGTTTACTACACAAGACGGTGATTGCATAAAGATACCTTCAGCTTCGTATAGCGGATTGGAATTCTCGGCAGGCGTGCACCTCTCGTTTGGCAGAATGGCATTTTCGGTAGATGTGTTGGGATTGGGAACCGATTTTAAATACTCCGAAATAAAAGTAGGAATAGGATACAACCTAAAAATAAAGAAGCACATAAACAAAGAACAGAAAGGAGAATAGAAAGATGAAGAAGATAATATTTTTTATAACAGCGATGTGCTTGTTTGCAATGCATGGTTGCCAAAAAGACCCCGACAACACTATCGATAACAGGATAGAGATTAACGACAAAGTAATCCCTCATATTGGAAGTGCTGATATTTCCGGAACAATAAGTTGTCCTATCGAAAATATAAATGTGGAGTTGCTTGTTGATGATGCAGAAGATATGTCTGCTCCAACCAAATATAAAGTTGATATCAATAGTGATAATTCATTCACTGTAAAAATAACCCAATTAAATCCCGCAACAACTTATTACTACAAATTCAGAGCATATACAAATGTAGATGATATAGAATTTGAAGTAAAAAGTTTTACGACAACAATGGGTGAAGGAACTCTAAATGGGTACGATTGGGTTGACTTAGGTTTGCCAAGTGGATTAAAGTGGGCTACCTGCAATGTGGGTGCTACCACGCCTGAAGGCTATGGCAACTTCTATGCTTGGGGCGAAACCACTACCAAAACATCGTATGATCAATCTAATAGCGTTACTTACGGACAACAAATAAGTGATATAAGTGGCAATGCCACCTACGATGCCGCCCGTGCCAATTGGGGTAGCACATGGCGTATGCCTACCAAAGCAGAGGCGGAAGAATTGCGAGACAACTGTACATGGACATGGACAACGCAAAATGGCACAAATGGTTATAGAGTAACAGGACCCAATGGCAATAGTATCTTTCTTCCTGCTGCGGGCTACTGCAACGGGTCGTCGCGTGACTACGTTGGTGAGTGCGGCTTCTATTGGAGTTCCACGCCCTACGAGGGCAGTACCTACTATGCCTACTACCTCTACTTCAACAGTGGCAGCCTCGGTGTGAATTGGTACGGTCGCAACTACGGGCATACGGTTCGCCCAGTTTCAGAATAAAGGCGTAAGCCGTATTAGATTTATTTAAAAATCATATATCTTATCAACGTTATCCCATATATGTTACCGGCGTGGTATATATGGGATAAGTTGTTTTTGGGTATATTTTTTTGAGGGGAGACGCGCTGCGGCGCGTCTGTACGATCGGGGGAATATTGTTTGTGGGTAAAAATATTCGGGGGTATTGGTTTTTGCGGAATAAAATATTATGCGACCGTAGAGACGCGCCGTGGCACGTCTCTCTTGTGGCGCGTCTGTACGGTCGGGGGAATGTTGTTTGTGGGTAAAAATATTCGGGGGTATTGGTTTTTGCGGAATAAAATATTATGCGGCCGTAGACTTCTATAAGTTGCCTTTGTTGTTCAGCTTCTTAGCTTCTTTAATGCCAAAGCAAAGAACTATCGATGTCAGCACCACACTTGCCAGAATAAGCCACACATTGGCTTGTCCCGGCGTGGATATTTCAACCGATTCGGCACCAAAGAAATAATACATAAACACTACGAGAGCATTATTAGTAAAATGAGCCATCACCGAAGCCCATATTGTTCCACTATAATAATATATGTAACCCAATAGCAAGCCCATCAAAAAGCGAGGCATAAAATTGAAAAGGTCGAAATGTATAATACTGAACACAGCGGCAGTGAGGAGTATAGCCCAATGATGATTGCCAAACCACTTGGCACAGGTTTGCTGCATTGCACCTCGGAATATAAACTCTTCGCACACCGCAGGCACCACAGCCATCACCACAATATTGGCCAACAGCAGCAATATGCCACCATCTTGTTCAAGAAACATGGCCACCATTTCTTCGGACTGCAAACCCAAATTTCGTATATACTGCTCTATATCGCTCATGCTTTCGGGCAAATGCAACGCATTGTTCCACTGAGTAACTATATCTATCACAGGTATTATGGCAACAAAAGCCACACAGCCTATAAGGGAAACAACTATCTGTGTGCGGGCAAAACGCAGTTTGAAAAAGTCCACAACATCTGAGTGAAACATAAAAGCAAACAGCAAAGCAGGAAGCAACATACAAAACACCTGCGAGAGAGCCTGCATAAAACGCATAAAAGAAATATTATCGTTCATAGTCAAAAGAGCTTCGGTCAAATCGGTTCCTTGCGAGAAAAGAGGAAGGAAAAGCAACGACACAAAACTACCAACAAATAAAAAAACTACCACCATTATCAACAACATCAATAGTTGCACCATAGGATTGGTATTGGCAAAATACTTATAAATTCTACTCATCTGTGTATTCTCGTTAATTATGTAAATTACTATTTATCCGAATGTTTTATAAAAAAAGAATATCAAACAATCATTTGCAAATATACACATTATATTTTACAGAAGACAGGAATAATCAATAGCGACAAAAAAATATTTTCTTTTTTTTGTCAAGTTCATACAATAAAAAAGCGAAGTTGGTGTTTGTTAGATACGAAAAAATATCTATTTAGCGAAAGAAACAGAAAAAAAAGGTACTAAAAATGAAACCTTTTTCGAGTAAATTACGATAAATAGGGCATACACAACATAATAGAACAAAATAAAACAATAATATATGAGACAATTAAAGATCAGTCATTCGATTACGAACCGCGACATAAAATCGTTGGATAAATATCTTCAAGATATATGTAGCGAAGAATTATTGAGTCCGGAAGAAGAAGTACAATTGGCTCAACGGATCAAAACAGGCGACCAAGCAGCCCTTGACCGCCTTACCAAAGCCAACTTGAGATTTGTGGTTAGTGTTGCCAAGCAATATCAAAATCAAGGTTTATCACTTCCCGACCTTATAAACGAAGGCAATGTTGGTTTGATAAAAGCCGCACAACGTTTCGACGAAACCCGTGGTTTTAAGTTTATCAGCTACGCAGTATGGTGGATCCGCCAAAGCATACTACAAGCCATAGCCGAACACAGCCGCATAGTTCGTTTGCCCTCCAACCAACTTGGAGCATTAAACAAACTGAAAAAAGAAATCAGCCGATTGGAACAAGAATTGGAACGACCACCATCAGAAGATGAATTGGCCGAACTATTAGACATACCACAAGACAAGATTAAGAACATATTAGGAATATCGGGTCGACACATTTCGATAGATGCGCCATTGGCTACCGACGAAGATGTAAACTTTGTAGATGTATTGCCCAACGAAGACACACCATCTACCGATGAAGCTTTGATGCAAGAAAGTTTGAGCATGGAAATAGAACGCAGTTTGAACACTCTTACAGAATGCGAACGTGATGTGATAAAGATGTATTACGGAATAGGCATACCACATGCATTGAGCTTAGACGAGATAGCGATGAAATTCAACCTTACACGCGAAAGAGTAAGACAAATAAAAGAAAAAGGATTGAAACGCTTGAAAACAAGTTCGAAAAGCAAACATTTGAAAGCCTATTTGTAAACACTATTATTTACGGCAACTTCTAAAAATTCCACGTTTCAGTAAAATAGAAGAATTCTTCTTTAAACTTTTGCGTGCCTTAAGAAAGAGTTTTTAATTTCGGGAAATCGAAAAGAGAAATAAGAAAAGAGCGTTGCTCTGTGTTTATATTAAAAAAGTCGTTAAAAAACGACTTTTTTTCATTTATCCGAGTAAAAGTTTTTTGTTTTTCGGGTACTAAACGTATTGTTCAATAATTTATAATTAAAGAAAAGAGAAAGAATAATAAGATGCAAAAAAAGATTACATTATTATTGGGATTGACATTAGCAATATTTGGAAGTGCCTACAGCCAAAAAAAGATAGGCAAAATAACCGGCAAGGTAGTAGAACAATCCAGCGGTCAAGCTGTGGAATACGCCAATGTGGCCATACTCAGAACAACCGACTCGTCGATGGTAGATGGCACAATAACAGCTCCAAACGGGACATTTGTAATAGACAATGTGGCAGCAGGCAAATACATTTTGCAAGTATCATTTATAGGATACGAAAAATACATATATCCTACCAACATACAAATAACGCAAAACAAGCCCAATGTTAACGTAGGCAAGATAGAATTAAAAAGCAATGCCACCATGCTACAAGAAGCCAAGATAGTGGCCGAACGCTCGATGGTGGAATATCAGTTAGACAAACGTGTGGTAAATGTAGATAAAAACATAGTAGCCGGAGGTGGTACAGCTACCGATGTGTTGGAAAATGTACCAAGTGTAACAGTGGACAACGACGGCAACGTAAGTTTGCGAGGAAGCTCAAACGTAAAAGTGCTTATTGATGGCAAACCCTACGAACTTATGGGTAGCGACCTATCGACATTGCTTGAACAAATACCGGCTACCACTATCGAAAACGTGGAAGTAATAACAAACCCCTCAGCCAAATACGATCCTGAAGGAATGAGCGGTATAATAAATATTAAGCTAAAAGAACGTTCGTCGGCAGCATTGGGGCTAAATGGTGTGGTAAACCTAAACATTGGTACTCCGTTTGCTTTTCTTGGCAAAGACTACCCCACCGATATGCTACCCTCGATAATACCCACTACCATGGGTTCGGTAAACCTAAACTACTCTACCGAAAAATATAATATATTCTTTTCGGCCGATGCAGGTATGCGTAGTCGTGGAAGTATGGGACACTCCGATGTAGAACGCCTAAGAAATGGCAACACCACATCGCACGACAGCATAGACAACTACAACGTAAACCGCAACTATATGGGTTCGATGAAAGTGGGTATGGAATACTACATCAACAAGCAAAACAGCATATTATTTTCGTATCAAGTACGCGGAGGTAAACGTACCAGAATGAGCAACATTATATCTAATGATGTATTCAGCGACGGACTTATGAACTACAACCAAACCGACACCAACTATAACTCAAACATCAACAACTCGTTTAGCATAAACTACACCAAGAAGTTTGACGAAAAAGACCGCATACTTACCTTTGATGGAACATTCAGCACACGCCAACGCAATGGCGACGGCACACAAGAACAAATATACCCCAACGAAATATCAAACTACGACAACTACTACCTACGAAACTCGATAACCGAAAACCAACACGAAGCATTGAACCTAAAACTAAACTATGTGCACCCCTTTGAGTTTGGCTGGAAGTTGGAAACCGGATACGAAGGACGCATGGATTGGCCCGACCAAAATGCCCAATACTATCGTACAGAATACGACTCAACACACACTTTGCATGAATACTACGACAGTGTTTCGTCGACACACTTCAACTATGCACAACACATACACGCAGCATACGCCACTATGGGCGGTGCCATATTTGAAGGCTTTACTGCACAAGTGGGCTTGCGATTGGAATACACCAATATGAAAGGTTACGACAAAAACCACCCCGAAACCGAAGCTATAGCAAAAGAATATTGGCAACTATACCCAACCCTACACCTATCGTATGAAATAAACAAAGAACAAAGTGTGCAACTATCATACTCACGCCGTGTGCGTCGCCCACACTTTTGGGATTTAAACCCATATCTTGATGTACGCGAAGGCGAACAATTGTCGTTTGGTAATCCCAACTTAGACCCCGAATTTACTAACGCCATAGAACTAAGCTACAACCTTGGCATAAACAAAATGAACATATTTACATCGGTATACTTCCGCCAAACCAACAATATGATGACACGCTACGGCTTTATGTGGGACGAAACTACAGCAGCGCACTACTCACCATGGATACCATACAACCCCGAATATGACGGATATTGGGCTAGCACTTGGCAAAACTTAAACACCGGTCTCAACTATGGCATGGAATTTATATTCGACTATCAACTAACCAAATGGTGGAAAATAAATGTAAGCCTAAACCTCTACGAAAGCAGAATAGAAGGTACCGAACTGCTAAACAACGAAGACAAAAATGCTTTTCTATGGAGTGGCAAATTTTCGAGCTACATGAACTTACCCAAAAGCTGGACTGTTCAGCTATCGGGACAATACCGTGCACCATGGCTCGACCTACAAACACAAATGTATGCAAGCTATTGGGTGGACCTTGCTGTAAAGAAAGACGTACTTAACAAACGCGGTACCATAAACTTACGAGTTAGCGACGTTCTTTGCACAGGAGGTTGGGGACACGAAACATATACAGACCAAATGAACAGAGTTGTTAGAAGCAAACGACTAAGTCCATACGTAACAATAGGTTTCAGCTACAAGATAAACAATGGTTTGAAGATGAACAAAAAAGAACAAATGGAAATGGAAGGTGGCGACGAAAGTATGATATACTAACACCACAAGACATGTCCTCAACATAACAAATACAAAAGCTTCAACATCGGTGTCGATATTGAAGCTTTTTTTTATATAGCACATAACAAAAACAGAAATTGTCCGTTTCTCTAGTGCATCGTTAATACTAAAACACAAAAAATATGGATAAACTAACAATTTTATGGGCTGATGACGAAATAGATTTGCTAAAACCACACATTATGTTTTTGGAAGAAAAAGGCTACGAGGTGATAGCAGTAACTAGTGGCGATGAGGCATTGGACGAACTAACAAGAAACCATATAGACATCGTGTTCTTGGACGAAAATATGCCCGGACTTAGCGGTATAGATACATTAAGTATAGTAAAAAACAGATATCCGCTTATACCGGTAATAATGATAACCAAGAGCGAAGAAGAAAACATAATGGAAGAAGCCTTAGGAGGAAAAATATCGGACTATCTTATTAAGCCCGTAAACCCAAAACAGATACTACTAACGGTAAAAAAACATACCGAAAGCAAACGTCTTGTAAGCCAAAAATCTACACAATCGTATCAGCAAAACTTTCGCGAGATAAGTATGCAACTATCAAACCGAATGGATGCCAACGAATGGGTAGAACTATATAAACAACTTGTATATTGGGATTTAGAATTATCCAACACCGAAGACGAAAATATTCACGACATACTATACTCTCAAAAAGCCGAAGCCAACCAACAGTTTTGTAAATTCTACGAATCGAACTATGAAGATTGGCTCAACGGTCGAAAAGAAAAACCACTCATCTCTCCTACCGTACTGAAAGAAAAGATGTTTCCTTTGCTTAAAGAAGACAAACCAACATTCCTTATCGTTATCGACAACTTACGTTTCGACCACTGGAAAATAATGCAACCTATAATAGAAGAATATTTTCGCACCGACGACGAAGGCATATACTACAGCATATTGCCTACCACTACACAATATGCACGCAACGCATTGTTTTCGGGTTTGATGCCTGCCGAGATAGAAAAGAAATATCCAAAATATTGGGTCAACGAAGACGAAGAAGGACACAAAAACCAATACGAAAGCGAATTACTCGACGAATATCTTAAACGATATGGACTTTCGATAAAGCACTCCTACTCAAAAGTATTGAATGCACAATTTGGCAAAAAGCTGATAGACTCGGTTCCCAAAATGATGAACAACAAACTGAATGTGATAATATACAACTTTATTGACATGCTATCACATGCACGCACCGAACTAGACATAGTTAGAGAACTTGCCGAAAACGAAAAAGCATACCGCTCGCTAACACTATCGTGGCTTGAGCATTCACCACTTATAGAAATGATAAAAACATTGTCTGAAAAGAAAGTGAACATAATTATAACCACTGACCATGGTTCGGTGAAAATAAGCAATCCCATAAAAGTTAAAGGCGACAGAGATATATCTGTAAACCTACGCTACAAAGTAGGTCGACTACTCGACTACAACCCCAAACAAGTATACGAAGTCAAAGACGCTACAAAAATATTTCTACCCAAACTATATGTAACCTCACCATACATATTTGCACACAACAACGACTTTTTTGCCTATCCCAACAACTACAACCAATATGTATCATATTACATGAACACCTTCCAACACGGCGGAATATCGATGGAAGAAAACCTTGTTCCTTTTATAATCCTCCGAAACAAATAAACATAATCAATTTCTAAAAATTGCTTTGCATGTGATTTTTAAAATCAATAATATTACCTATAAACCCAACTGATAGGTTTCGAAAAAAGAAACTATGCGAGTTAGGAGGCGTAAACCACAGAGTTACGCCCCCTAAACCTAAGGGTTACGACCTCTAAACCTAAGGGTTTTGAAATACAAATGTGGGTATTATAAATAAGTATCGAAGTTATCGAAAACAAATATTATATCGGTAGTTTATAAAGCTATAATATTGCAACAAAAAAAGGCAAAAGCACAAAGGTTTATATCCCTCTATGCTTTTGCCCAAAGCTGACTAGCAGGCCCAAACAAGATGTTTCAAAAAACTATTCTGCCACCAATTTGAATCGGATACGCAGTACTCCCTCGTTGTAGTCGTGCGAGATGATTTTGAAAGTACCTATTTCGGCAGTGTTTTTTACGTGAGTACCCACGCAAGCACACACGTCGTAGTCGCCTACATACACCAGCCTAAGGGTGTCGCTCACACCTTGTGGCAGTTTGTTCAAATCCACCTCCTTAGGGTCTACCTCTTCACGCTTTACGAAACGTTCGGTAACATCCAAGTGTTGTTTTATCACCTCGTTTACCTTGTCTTCCACCGCCTGCATCTGCTCGGCAGTAGGGCATTCGGGCAAATAGTAGTCGCATTTGCTTTTCTTCCGCTCTATATGAGCGTTATGACTGCGACCGCAAGCAAACATATTCACCATCGTTCTGTTAAGAATATGCTCCGCCGAATGCATTGGCGGATATTCTTGTTTGTTGTGTTCGTTTAATATTATTTCTTGTTCCATAATAGTATGTTTTATTTTATATAGATAATCTTCTTTAAGTAGTTTATACACCTTCCCATAAATTACTTAATTCATAAAACTTACATTAACCATCCTCCCATATATACAGTTTTGGGTCCCACCCAAAAACTAGGTGAAGAATGAATTTCCAAAATACCAATATGAAAGAATCGTTGCATATTGTAAATACGTGTAATTAGAATATCTCCTAACTGAAATGTAATTTCTATCTTAAGATTTTCGATTTTGTTTATATTCACAGACTCTGTCCACAAATCTAGTACAATACCCCAACTACTATTGAATTCATTGGCATATATACTCCAAGGCAAAGAATCCATGAGAAATAGGAATTTTGCGGAATCATATAGTTTCCATGACAATGTATCATTATCATTGGCAGTTATCAAAATATTTTTCAAGGTAAATTTATGACATCGAATAGTGTCTTCATCCACGTCTTGCCTTAATATCATCTTCATATAAAAAGCATTAGTAATTGTGTCTTCTTCAAAAGTTTTTTCTTGTTCAAAGTTTAATCTGATTGATGAATTATATGAATAAAAATCGATTTTCGGAGAATGATGTAAATAAGCAATCGATTTCGTTATATTGGTTGTCGTATCAGTAAAGTATCCATGATAATCCGACAACTTTTCCAAACGAAAACTTGCAGCACAACCACTTAATAACAAATTCCCTACTATAATAAATAACACGAAGATATGTTTGCTCTTATTTTTTCTCATAGAAAGATGTTTCTGTTTGTTTAGTGTTATTTCTTGTTCCATAGTATATCTATTATTGCTTATAGAAACGATTTTATGGAACTTTTATTATTAAAAAGGGTTGCAATCTTTTTTTTGATTACAACCCTTTCGATAGTACCCCCACTAGGAATCGAACCTAGATTTAAAGTTTAGGAAACTTCCGTTCTATCCGTTGAACTATAGGGGCAACTATATCTATTGATATATTATAATTTACGTTTTACTTCTATTTCTTCGTAAGCTTCTATTATATCACCTACTTTAATGTCGTTGAAGTTTTCTACGCTCAAACCGCAGTCTTGACCGCTCAATACTTCTTTCACGTCGTCTTTAAATCTCTTCAAGCTAGCCAACTTACCTGTATACACCACTATACCATCACGTATAACACGCATTTTGCTTGTTCGTAATATTTTTCCGTCCAAACACATACAACCTGCAATAGTTCCAACTTTGGATATTTTGAATATTTCGCGTATTTCGAGGTTGGCATTGATTTTTTCTTGTATTTCGGGGCTAAGCATACCTTCGATAGCATCTTTAAGCTCATTGATAGCCGTATAAATAATAGAATATAAACGTATATCTATTTGTTCACTTTCAGCCAATTTGCGAGCTTGTACTGAAGGACGCACTTGGAAACCTATAATAATTGCATTTGAAGCAGTGGCGAGCAATACATCGCTTTCGGTAATCTGTCCTACTGCCTTATGCACTACATTTACTTGAACTTCATCAGTAGATAATTTCAGCAAGGAGTCGCTCAATGCTTCTACCGAACCATCCACATCACCCTTAACAATAAGGTTGAGTTGCTTGAAGTCGCCAATAGCAATACGACGACCTATTTCGTCCAAAGTTATATGCTTTTGAGTACGTATACCTTGTTCGCGTTGTAGTTGGAAACGTTTTGCTGCCAAGTCCTTGGCTTCTTTTTCGTTTTCCATTACATTAAAGGTATCGCCAGCCTGAGGAGCACCATTCAAACCCAATAGCAACACAGGAGTAGAAGGACCTGCTTCTTTTACTATTTGATTACGTTCGTTGTACATTGCTTTTACACGACCGTATGTACTACCTGCCAATACAGGGTCACCGGTACGGATAGTACCATCTTGTACCAATATCTTGGCCACATATCCCCTACCCTTATCTAACGACGATTCCAAAATAGTACCTTTAGCACGCTTATTTGGATTACCTTTAAGCTCTAATATTTCAGCTTCCAATAAAACTTTTTCCAAAAGTAAATCTACATTCAAACCTTTCTTTGCCGATATATCTTGGCTTTGATATTTACCACCCCATTCTTCTACCAATAGGTTCATATTGGCAAGTTCTTCTTTAATCTTATCAGGATTAGCTGCAGGCTTATCTATCTTATTTATAGCAAAGACTATAGGTACATTAGCAGCTTGAGCGTGGTTTATAGCCTCTACTGTTTGAGGCATCACTCTATCATCGGCAGCCACCACTATAATAGCAATATCGGTAATTTTGGCACCACGAGCACGCATAGCAGTAAAAGCTTCGTGACCGGGAGTATCCAAGAATGTTATCTTTCTTCCATCGTTGGTAGTAACCTCGTATGCACCAATGTGCTGAGTAATACCTCCTGCTTCACCTGCTATTACGTTGGCATTACGTATATAGTCGAGCAACGAAGTTTTACCATGGTCAACGTGTCCCATTACTGTAACTACCGGATTTCGCAACACCAAATCTTCGGGATTATCCTCTTCTTCTATCTCATGAATAGCATCAACTAGATCTGCACTTACAAAATCCACTTGATATCCAAACTCATCTACTATAAGTTTTATAGTTTCGGCATCTAAACGCTGATTGATAGACACAAACATACCTACAGCCATACATGTGGCTATAATCTTGTTGACAGGAATATCCATCATAGTAGCCAATTCGTTGGCGGTAACAAATTCTGTTACCTTCAAAACCTTCTTGTTTTCGGCTTCTCTTATTTGTTCTTCTTCAATATGTTGTTGAACAGTTTGTCGTTTTTCTCTACGATGCTTCGAAGTTTTAGATTTTCCAAGAGGACTCAAACGTGCCAAAGTCTCACGTATTTGCTTTTCTATTTCGGCATCGTCTATCTCTTGTTTTTTCTTTACCTTCTCTTTCTTAGGCTTGTCTTTAGCCTTATTTTTGTCTTTTTTATCGACTTGTTTGTTTTTAGGCTGTTGTGGTACAGCTGTATCATTCAAAGATTTTTTTTCTAAACGCTTACGCTTTTTCTTTTTCTTATCTTCGCCGGATTGAGGTGTAACCTCGTTGTTTTTAAGTTTGGTATCATTATTCTTTGATTTAGGTTTATCAAATTGCGATAAATCTATCTTCGATACCACTTTCGGTCCCTCTAATTTTTGATACTGCGTTTCGATGAACTCTGTAACCTTTTCAGATACCACAGGTTTGTCGTGTATAGATTTAGTATCTTTATGTTCATTATCAGTCGAAACATTTGGTTGTTGAATCACTTCTTTAACCGATAGAGTTTCTTTATCATCTTTTGCCGAAATATTTTGAGGTTTAAGCTTTGTTTGTTTTTCGTTCTTCTCGGCTTTCTTTTCTTCTTTTTTATGTTTCAATGCTTTTTGACGTTCAGCTTCTTTTTGAGCCTTCTTGTCGAGACGTATTTGCTCTTTATCTTTCTTTTTATCAGAACGAGACTTAATCTTTACATTAATGTCATCAAGATTAATCTTGTCTACTATACGTATTTCGGCTGTATAAACATCTTCACCATTATTATCGTTCGACACCTTTGCTTGAATAACTTGTGGTTCAAAATCAGGCTCTTTTTGTTCCACTAATTCTAGTTTTTCTTCTAATTTTTCTTTTACAGAAACAGTAGTATCGGTATCAGTTGTCGATTCTGCATCGTTTTTAATCATTACATCTTTTTCGGTATCAATAGCATTTTCGGTTGATACCTCTTTAGCATCTGTCTTGTGAATATTCTTCACAGTCGTGGATATTTCTATTTTTTCGGCATTTTCTCTAACTTCACGTTCTGACTTAAATGCCTTTGCCAATAATTCATATTCTTCGGGCGATATTTTAGTATTAGGATTGCTTTCTACATGATGTCCCTTCTTGGCCAAAAATTCAACCAATCTGTTTACACTCACGTTTAGCTCTTTCGCCACTTTATTCAGCCTGATTTTTTTTACTTCTTCTGACATATTCTACTTTTATGTTTCTGTATTAATTTCAAAATGCATCTTTTCTATTGTTGCAACACTTTTAATGAATGGTATTGCACCTATCTATATATTACAGCCATTTTTTCTTTCATAATTGGCTGATTTGCTGACTATTCTTCAAACTCAGCTTTCAATATTTCTAGTACAGAAGCTATTGTTTCTTCTTCTAATTCAGAACGTTTCAACAATTCTTCGGGCGATAAAGCCAAGACACTTTTAGCGGTGTCGCAACCTATTTTTATCAATTCATCGATAATCCATTGTTCTATTTCGTCCGAAAATTCTCTTATATCAACATCGTCAAAATCTTCATCAGTATCACGATATACATCTATTTCAAATCCTGTTATTTTACTAGCCAATTTTATATTGTGTCCACCCTTTCCTATAGCTAACGATACCTCTTCGGGCTTCATATATACTTCGGCTTTTCCTTCTTCAGGCAACACTTTTATTGACGATACTTTGGCTGGGTTCAAAGCACGTTGAATAAATAATTCACTATTGGTGGTATAGTTTATAACATCAATATTTTCGTTTCTTAATTCTCTTACAATACCGTGTATACGACCTCCTTTCATACCTACACACGAGCCAACAGGGTCTATTCTATCATCATAGCTCTCCACTGCCACTTTAGAACGTTCGCCCGGAGCTCTAACTATCTTTTTGATAGTGATAAGACCATCGTATATTTCCGGCACTTCTGATTCCAATAAACGTTCCAAAAATATCGGAGAAGTACGAGACAACGTGATAACAGGTGTATTGTTGTTTTTCAAATCTACTTTCAATACAACAGCTCTAATGGTATCGCCTTTGCGATACTTGTCTGCAGGTATTTGTTCCGATTTAGGAAGTATCAACTCTATCTTATCTTCGTCCAATATAAGCATTTCTTTGTTCCATACTTGATATACTTCACCTACTACTACCTGTCCTATTTTTTCTTTATACTTTTGAAACATCAAAGATTTTTCGTATTCCTGTATCTTAGTCTTCAAATTTTGACCTATCGACATTATTTCTCTACGACCAAAATCCAACAAACGAATAGGTTCACTCAATTCTTCACCTATCTCAAAATCCGATTCTATTTTAATGGCATCAGAATAGGCTATTTGAGTTTTTGGATTTTCTACATTATTATCTTCTACAATTTTACGTGTTCGAAATATTTCCAAATCACCTTTATCAATATTGATGATAATATCAAAATTTTCGTCTGTACCATACCTCTTAACCAACGCATTACGAAATACCTCTTCCAAAATACGCATCAAGGTTTCTCTGTCGATATTTTTAAATTCCTTAAACTCAGAAAAGGATTCTATCAAATTTAATGTTTCCATAAAGTACGTTTAGAATTTTATCACTATTTTTGCTGTTTTTATATCTCTATATAGGCATTCGAATGTTTCCGAAATGCCTTCTTTTTTCTGTTTTTTAGTTAGATCTAATCTCAATACAATCTTTTCGTCAGTTGCTTCGAGCAATTCTCCTTGCCTGATACTACCATCTGTGATTTCCACCTTCAAACCTCTACCTACATTCTTCTTGTATTGACGTATCAATTTCAAAGGACTATCTAATCCTGCCGAAGCTACATTCAACTCAAAATCTTCTTCATCTCTGTTTAAGTGGCTTTCGATATAGCGACTTAATGCTATGCAATCGTCTATCGTTATGCCGTTATCGCCATCTATTGACACGTTGATGCAATTACTCTTTGATATGTACAAATCTACCAAAAACTTATCGGTCCCATCCAATTCTTCTCGAACCAACCTTAATATTTCTACCTTATCTATCATTGTTATAAACTACTAAAAGAGGGGACTGTCGCCCCCTCGTATGTATATTCCATTTCGGGTTGCAAAGTTACGAATTTTATTTGACTTATGGAAGTTTGATTCAAAAAAAAAGTTTTTTTTTATTCACATATATCATCAACAATCTATATATTAATATTTTATATTTTAAAAAATATTCAATTTCTACATCATCAATATATTATATTATAGTGGTTTTATCGCCTTTTTATCAACTATATCATTATTTTTTACAGTATTTTTAGCTTCCATACATCATATATAAAAGAAAAGTCGCAATTAAATAATTACGACTTTTTATTAATAACAATCTAAAATAGAATAATACTTATATTATTCTTTATCTTGTGTTTTATTAGCATTAATTTCTTCGTCCAATATTTTTATTTTGGCTTCCAATAGTGCTATTTGTTGACGTGCCGATTGCATTTTCTTTTCAAACTCTTCTCTCAACAATGTTGCTTGTTTTGAGTTCGCTAAAAATCCTAAATTATTTTCCCACAATATCAAATCGGATTTTAGTTTTTGTATTTTATCTTGCAAGTCTCTTTTTTCGTCAGATACAAACTTTGTTATATCACCGCTTGCTACATTTTTCAATCTATCTCTGTATACGGCTTCCTGTGTTTCACGTACCGATATTTTAAGTTTTTCAAAATGAGCATTTATAGTATTTCTAAATTCTTTTTGCAATGCGTCTTTCTCTACCATGGGCACGTGTCCTACTTCCACCCAACGTCGCTGAAATTCTTTAATAGCTGCAAGGTTTTCGTTTTTATCTTCGCCAAATTCAAATTGTTTTACTTCTTCTATTATAGCTTTCTTTTTTGCCAAATTTTCAGTTTCTTCACCTTTTATAGACGAATAGTATTCGACTTTTCTGGCAAAAAACTCATCACAAGCAGCACGAAATCGAAGCCATACTTTATCTGAATGTTTACGAGACACGCTACCTATCTTTTTCCAATCATCTTGCAATTTAAGCAGTTCTTCGGTTGCTCGTTTCCAATCATCACGTTTGGCTATAGCTTCGGCTTGCAAACACAATTCTAGTTTTAGATTGTAGTTTTTAGCTTGTTCGTCTTTCAAACTTTCGAAATATTCTTTTTTGTTTTCAAAAAATTTATCCAACTTTGATTTAAATCTTACCCATATTTCGTCGTTTACTTCGCGAGGCACCGGACCTATAGTTTTCCATACCTTGAGCATTTCGTTGAGTTCGGTAGTTATATCGTTCCATTCGGTAGCATTGACAGGTTGCTTAGTCAAAAGTTCTTCAGCCTTTTCACACAATGCTTTTTTAGCTAAAAGATTATTTTCAAGTTCTTCTTTGCGTTGATCGTAATATTCTTTTCTACGATTTTCAACTTGATCAGCGGCTGTACAAAAACGAGCCCAAATTTCTTCATTTTTGTCGTTAGGTACAGGGCCTATACCCCGCCAAGCTTCACGATATTGTTGAAGTTTTTTATAACTCTCACTAATAGATTCTTCCATTATCAATTCTTCAACCTTTTCGCAAAGCACTATTTTCTGTTCCAAATTACGTTTAAGATCGAGCATTCTCAGTTCTCGATTTATTTTCAGTTTTCCAAAAAACTTTTCTATAAGAAAATGATAAGACTGCCACAAATTATTCACCTCATTTCGAGGCACATCTCCTATTGTTTTCCATTTTTCTTGCAATGCATTAAAGTCGTCATAGGTTTGCTTGATGGTGGTATCATCTCTATCAAGCAACTGTTTCAACTCTTCTAATATCGACTTCTTTGCTTCCAAATTGCGTTGCTTTATAGACTCTTGTTCTTCTTGATACTTTTGACGTTTTTCGCGATACTTGGCAGCACATTTTCGGTATTCGTCATACACCTTATCATCAGATGGTTGGTATTCATCTTTGTTGCCACCAGCAGCCAAAAAAGCTTCAAACTGCTCTTTTTGATATTCTTTGTTCAAATCGGCAAAAAACAATTTAATATCAGCCACTCTGTTTTTTATCTTGAGCACATCGTCCATTAGCAATTCTTTAAAAGCAGACACTAATTCTTCTCGTGTGCAAGACGAGTAGTCTACCGAAGGCTCTTCATACTTTTCTTCAGTTTGTTCTTGTTGTTCCATATTTTCTACCTCTTCTTCGGTAGCATTGTTTTGAGTTTTCTCGGTCGAAGATATTACTTCAACTTGTTCTTCCTTTTCGCTATGCGATTTTTCGGAATTGATGATACTTTCGTTTAGTTCTTCCATTTAATTTTCAGTTTAGAAATCCCTCTTTTGCAATATATTACAAAAGATTCGACAAAGTTTTCTTTATTCAAATTATTTTGCAAACCTACACACTTTTTTTGTAAATAACAAATTTTGGACACTTTTTGATTCATTTTTTAATATTTTAAGCCATAAGCATTGTGCAGATAAAAAAGTATTCTTACAAAAAAATGAAAAAACTCGCAACATCAGTCCTTAGTATTTCCTAGTTTTACCCGAATAATCCATAATACCAAATTATAGATTAAAAACTAAACAATTCAAACAAAATTTTCCCACTAATAACCTAATAGATTAAGGCAACTTCACGATGGTATATTATCATTATTTTCACAATAGGGTATTGCGAGTTTGACAGTATACTGTGAAACAAAGCCCCCTATAGGCTCAAAAATTCCTAGTGATGCCGTTGAAATTTCATCACGAGGAAATTTGATAAACATCGGGAGGAAAAATTATTTTCCTGGAGAGTAAATTTGACAAGACGGTCGATGACACCTCAAAAGTTGTATTTTTCGCCCCTAAAAGTATAACTTTTTTATATATTCAACAGCCAAGTTAGAGAATTTATCGACCGAATTTCTGGTTTTGTATTGGAATTATAGAACTAAAACCCAATTTTGCATACAACATCAAATTTGCTTACTTATCCTAATGCATAGTGCTCAAAATTCATATTTATTTTATCAAACGAACCTATTGGTTATATTAAATATGCCATACATTAATTCAAGCAACGTGCTTCTATTTCAAATAAAAGTTGTATCTTTGCAAAACGGATAGATATGCGTTTACAAAAGCAAGTATTTATCAATCAATTTCATACAATTAAATTAACAACGTAAAATAATAATAAATGAAAAGAACTTGTATTGCAATTATGACATTGGGATTATTTGCAGCGTGTAATCAAAAACCTGAACTTACATCAGGAGTAGTGCAATCGAACCTTGACACTACAGTAAGCCCCACCGAAGATTTTTATCAATATGCTTGTGGTGGTTGGATGAAAAACAACCCTCTTACGGAGGAATATTCTCGCTATGGCTCGTTTGACCAATTGCGTGAAAATAATCAAGAACAGCTAAAAACAGTTATCACCGAGGTGGCTGCAAAAAAACACGAAGCCAACTCAATAGGCGATAAAATAGCTATTCTTTACAACCAAGGTATGGACAGTGTTACTCTTAATGAACAAGGTGCAGCTCCTATCCAAGGTATGCTTCAAAACATTGCAGGTTTGGCTACAACCGACGACTTGCAAAAAGAGCTTATCAATCTTCACCTAAATGGTATAAATCCGTTTTTTGGTCTATTTGCCGAAGCCGATTATAACGACAGTAAAATGACCATAGCTTGGCTATGGCAAACAGGTATTGCTATGGGCGACCGTGATTATTACCTAAAAGTTGATGCACACAACCAAGAACTTCGCACCAAATACACCGAAATGATAGCTAACATGTTTACACTTGCAGGATATGATAAAATGGCAGGTAAAACATCTGAAGAATTAGCTCAAATGGTAATGTATGTAGAAACACGTTTGGCTAAAGCCTCTTACGACAAAGAAGCATTGAGAGACCCATACAAAACATTCCACAAGCTATCGGTAGAAGAAACAGAAGCATTAGCCAAAGAAATGAACTTTGGCGAATACTTTAAAGCTATGGGATTAAGCGAAATGAAAAGCCTTAACGTAGGTCAACCCGAATTTATAACCGAATGCAACGAAATATTAAAAGGTGATGCAGAAGCTGTAAAAGCATACTATGCTTGGAATGTGATAAACACAGCAGCAGGATATTTGAGTGACGATTTCACTCAAGAATCGTTCAATTTCTATGGCAAAGCCCTTTCAGGAAAAGAAGAAATGCGTCCTCGTTGGAAACGTGTGGTAAGCACTGTTGATGGTGCTTTGGGTGAAGCTGTAGGTCAAATGTATGTAGAAAAATACTTCCCTCAAGAAGCAAAAGACCGTATGACCACTCTTGTCGACAACCTAAAAACCGCCTTTGGCGAACGCATACAAGCTGCCACTTGGATGAACGACACAACAAAAGGCAAAGCTTTGGAAAAACTTAACACCATATTGGTTAAAATCGGGTATCCCGAAAAATGGAGAGACTACAGCGGATTGCAAATCACAAACGATAGTTATTTCGCAAACATATTGCGTTCGAACCAATTCGACATCGCTTATATGATAAACAAAATAGACAAGCCTACCGACAAATACGAATGGCTTATGACACCTCAAACAGTGAATGCCTATTACAACCCAACCACTAACGAAATATGCTTCCCTGCAGGCATATTGCAACCCCCATTCTTTGATATGAATGCCGACGATGCTGTTAACTATGGTGCTATAGGAGTAGTAATAGGACACGAAATGACACACGGTTTCGACGACCAAGGTCGCCAATACGACAAAGATGGCAACCTAAAAGATTGGTGGACAGCTACCGATGCCGAAAACTTCACAAACAATGCTCAAGTGCTTGTTGATTGGTTTAATGCCATAAAAGTAAGCGACAACCCCGAAACATACGCTAACGGTAAATTTACACTTGGCGAAAACATCGCTGACAATGGTGGAGTACAAATATCGTTCCAAGCTATGCAAAATGCTATAGCCAAAGGTCAAGTAAACAACAAAGAAATGGACGGCTACACTGCTGCTCAACGTTTCTTTATAGCTTATGCCGGAGTATGGGCAGGCAATATTCGTGAACAAGAAATATTACGCTTAACAGCCATCGACCCACACTCATTAGGACGTTTGCGTGTAAATGCAACCTTGCCTCATATTGCTGCTTTTATCGAAGCATTTAGCGTAAAAGAAGGTGATGCTATGTACCTCGCTCCCGAAAAACAAGCAGTACTTTGGTAGACTGTTTTTCACATTTTAGCCTAATGTTAAAATAAAACTTTTTTCATAACATAAATTTAATCACTCTCATATCAGTCGGCGGAGAAGCTTCTCGGTCGACTGATTTTTTTAATTGACACTAATGATATATTATTGGGGGTTACTCTTTCAGCTCTCAATCCACGATAGATTACTCACGGCTCAAAAACCAATTCCTCGCTCTTTTCGTTTCTCATTTTTTTACGCACTACCATACGACTAAATTTGAGTTGTTGTATACGCATTTCCAAGTCATTGTATATATTCACAAGGTTTATGTAAGCATTGTATGGCGAAAATTTTTTATTTGAAATATTTTGTTCGGTAAGCCAACGGAGGTTCATATCGCCAAGATAGTCGGCATCTTGCAACCTACGCCAATCATTGAGAAGAGCCTTATCGTTGCTGTATTTTACGGCTTCTTCGAGAGCATATAATTTATTGAAAAAATCACGTTGCAAGTCATTACCAAGCCAAAACGATGTATCTCGTTCAGCTGCCTGCCACGATGTTTCGTTGGGTATATATACCGCTGCCACCGAATCCATTTTATTGAATATTTCATCGGGAGTAAGAAATTGAAAATCGGTATATTGAAATACAGTTCGAGGTATATTGGTAAAGAAATGGAATATTCCCGACGAGGTATCCATATAGTCTCCTAACACACGATAATCCATAGCTATAGTGATAGTTCTATGGTTGGGGTCTCGCATAATCCAATCTAAAAACTTTTCAGCTGTGAGAGGATAGCCTGTCCAAAAAGTATTGGAAAAACGTATGGCTATATCATCACTTAAATCTTGATTACGAAAAAGTAGTTTAAAATTTCGAGCTATTGGATTTGAATAAACATAATTTGGGCTACGCCAACCCAATACGTGCTTTGCTCCTTCCACTACTGCTCCTTTAAATCCCATTTCCGACAATATTACACCTATATAATCGGCATACACCATATCGGTATTGATAAAATTTCGAGGTTTCACACCAAAGATTTCCATAGTCTTTTTTTGGTGCATTTTGACCTGTTTTTTGAACTCATCGCTACTTTTTATGGCTGCCAACGAATGATAATACGGCGTAGCCATAAGTTCTATTCTTCCCGTAGTAATCAGCTGTTTAAAACTATTCAATAGTTCAGGAGCAAAAATTTGCATCATCTCCATCATAGTGCCCGATATAGTGAAAGTAAACGACACCTTGTTGCCATATTTTTCTATCAAATCCATCATCATAGCGTTGGCAGGCATATAACATCTCTGTGCCACCTGCCTGAGCATATGTTTACCGGCTTCATAGTCTACGTATTCGTGGTCTGAACCAATATTAAAAAAATGATATTTCTTATACTGATAGGGCAAATGCACCTTAAAATTCAAACATATAGCATTCATATTGTATTATTATTTATTTTCTAATTTATTCAACGTTATTTTTTTGCTCTCTATATTATGGTTAACCCTCAACTGAGCTATAGTCTAATTGAGTAAATTTAATTACTTCGCTGTATATACTTTTCAGTTTAAAAGCAGCCGCTTGCCACGAAAGGTTTGTCAAATCTTTTTTTGCTGCCTTGGTCATAGTTCGTTTCAGAGTGGAATGATGTAGCAAAGCATATATAGCATCCGCCATAGCATCGGAATCCCAATAATCCACTTTCAATGCATTGTCTACAACTTCGCTCACCCCCGACTGACGACTTATCACAATAGGTACATCAAATTGCAATGCCTCCAAAGCTGATATACCAAAAGGTTCACTCACCGACGGCATTACATATACATCACTCAATGAAAGTATTTTATTTACCTCATTTTGTTGCAGAAATCCCGTAAAGTGAAATCTATCAGCCATACCACTTTTTGCCACCAAGGCAACCATTCTATTATACATATCGCCACTACCCACCATCACAAAATGTACATCTTTATCGACTTCCATCACCTTGTAGGCTGCATTAACAAAGTATTCTGGACCTTTTTGATAGGTTATACGTCCCAAAAAGGTTACTATTTTTTTAGTTTTTCTTTTTAGATTAACCATATGACTGTATGTTTTTTCAACTCCATTGTGTATCACCACAATCTTGTCGATTGATTGGTGATAGTGGTTTACAACAATATCTTTGGTAAGATTACTTACACATATTATTTTGTCGGCAGCCTCCATACCTTGTCTTTCAATATCATATATCCTCTGATTTATTTTTCCCGTTCCACTGCGGTCGTATTCGGTGGCGTGCACGTGTATCAGCAATGGTTTTTTACTAACCCTTTTAGCCTCAATACCTGCCTTATAAGTAAGCCAATCGTGGCAATGTATAGCATCAAAAGAATAGCTATCGGCTATTGAAGCAGCCACTATGGAATAACGTTCCACCTCGGAATATAAATCGGGACCATAAGTGCCCGAAAACGAAAAATAGGCTGTTTTTGAATCTTCTTTTTTTGCAATGCAAGTGGTGGGATTATTAACCATTTGATAGTATTGCTCTTCACTAAGGTAAGGCACAAGAGCAGAGTTTATTGACAAATATTTGAAATCTGATTTTTGGGCACTCTCAATCATATCAATGTTATTGAAAGGCACACTATCGGCACCCACCACATTGGCTACCTCGTTATTTTCGTCGCCGTATGCCTTAGGCACCACAAATATAATATTCACTCCCATCATCGATAGCGATTTGGTGAGTCCAAAACAAGCAGTACCCAAACCACCTGTAATATGAGGAGGAAACTCCCAACCAAACATTAATATAGTCATACTTTTTTTTAATATACATTCCATTATTTAATTACTAAACTTTAGCTTCTAGCCATTGACTTTTTTTCGACTTATAAACTTACGGCTAATAGCCAAATGCCAAAGCTGAATTGATTATTTATAAAACCAATTTAAAAAGATAATGTTTAAAAACAACTTCTAAAAAATCCATTTACAAAAAAACAATACCGCTAACCCCGCTAACCTCGCTAACCGATAACCTTTTTTGGGGGAGCAATGAGCAGTGAGAAGTGAGAAGTGAGCCTGAAGGGCTCTACCATATACAACCCAATGGCATAGCCTTGGGATATTGAAGTGAGAAGTGAGCTCAAAACTCAAAATTCAAACTTTAAACTTTAAACCATTAAACACATTGTAAATCAAAAACATATAAATAAGAAAACAAAAGTTTGAAAAGAATAAAAAAATAAAACTCCATTTTGTGATTGTAAATACAAAAAAAAAGAGTATCTTTGCAAAAGATAAAGAACACATTGAACAATTGTAAGATATTAAATAATAAATAAATAGATAAAAATGAAGACTACACCGTATACCGATTTACACATCGAATTGGGAGCCAAAATGGCTGAATTTGCAGGCTACAATATGCCAATACAATACGAAGGTTTGACAATAGAACATAATAATGTACGCAACAATGTAGGCGTTTTTGACGTAAGTCATATGGGTGAATTTCGTGCACAAGGACCTAAAGCCAAAGAATTTATGCAATACGTTACAGTTAACGACGTGGCAGCATTGGCTGATGGACAAGTACAATACACCTGCTTACCAAACGGAAAAGGCGGTATAGTGGACGATATGTTGGTGTACCGTGTTGCTGATGACCATTATTTTATGGTGCCCAACGCTGCAAATATTGACAAAGATTGGAAATGGATGAGCAAAATAGCCGAAGAAATGGGTTTGAAAATAGGCGAAGAATTTGTTAACGAAAGCGAACAATGGGCACAATTGGCAGTACAAGGTCCTAATGCTTTGAAAGCAATGCAAAAACTTACCGATGCCAACGTTGTGGATATGAAATACTACACTTTCCAAATCATCACTTTTGCAGGCATCGAAAACGTAATATTTTCTACTACAGGTTATACAGGAGCAGGCGGTTGCGAAATATATATGCCTGCCAAATATGCAAAATGCGTATGGGATGCTGTTTTTGAAGCAGGAAAAGAATATGGTATAAAACCTGCAGGCTTGGGTTGCCGTGATACTTTGCGTCTCGAAATGGGTTTCTGCCTATACGGACACGAAATAGACGACAATATCTCTCCTATCGAAGCAGGCTTGGGTTGGATAACAAAATTTGTTGATGGCAACAACTTTATCAATCGTGATATTTTTGAAGCACAAAAAGCCAATGGTGTAGAAAAGAAAATAGTAGGTTTTGAAATGATAGACCGTGGTATTCCACGTAGTGGCTACGAAGTATGTGATGCTGAAGGTAATGTAATTGGCGAAGTACGTTCGGGAAGTCCCTCTCCTTCTACAGGCAAAAACATTGGAACAGCTTTAGTTAAAGCCGCTTTCGGTAAAAAAGATACCGAAATATTTATCAAAATCAGAGAAAAACTTTTGAAAGCTCAAGTAGTAAAAATGCCTTTTTATAAGGGATAATTTTATATTTAGTTATTTACAACAGCGAAAGAACAAGATGATATTTTTCATTCTTGTTCTTTTCTTTATAAACAGAACTATGATTTCGAAAAACAAACTGAAAGAATTATCAAAATACAAAACCGGTAAGTTCTGCGACCAAGACGATGTATTCGTGGTAGAGGGTTCGAAGATGGGTGTGGAAGCACTAATGTCTGATTTTGAAATAACAACGATATGTGCTACCGAAGATTGGTATATAAACAATCGTACTCTTATACGAAAAAAAATCAGCCCCGAAAACACATACGAAGTTAATGATAGCGACTTGGAACGCATCACCGCACTGAAAACACCAAACAAAGTGTGGATGCTGCTCAAACGACAATTATCACCTGCTGTAGAGACCCAAAAAAATCAACCAACATTGGTGCTCGACAAAATACAAGACCCTGGCAATATGGGCACTATAATACGCATATGCGATTGGTTTGGAATACGAAACATAGTATGCACACCCGACACAGCCAACTGCTACAACCCCAAAGTGGTTCAAGCAAGTATGGGCGGAATATTCCGAACAAATATTATATACACCAACATCGAAAACTACCTCGACCAATGCCACAACAACAATATACCAATATATGGTGCTGTGCTTGGTGGCGAAAATATATGCAATATAAAATTGAATGACAAGAATATAGCAATAGTAATAGGCAACGAAAGCAAAGGAATATCGCCCAATGTGCAACAAAAAATAACCCACAAGATAATGATTCCCAACATCGGCGGCACCTGCGAAAGTTTAAATGCTTCGGTAGCTACAGGCATTATATGCCACGAATTTTTGAGCAAATAAATTTTTTTTTATGTTAGGTACAATAAAAAGAATATTTTTAAGTTAATAGAACAGATAAAAACAAAAATCACATATAGATGAAAGCTGAAATCAAGACAAATAAAGGGCTTATGAAAGTTCTGTTTTATGAAAAAGATGCCCCGAATACGGTAGCTAATTTTGTAAAACTTTCCAAAAGTGGCTTTTACAATGGGCTGACTTTTCATAGAGTGATACCTGACTTTGTAATACAAGGCGGTTGTCCACGTGGCGACGGCACAGGAGGACCGGGCTATAAAATAAACTGTGAATTGGACGGCGACAACCAATATCACGACCGTGGTGTGCTTTCGATGGCTCACGCAGGAAGAAACACCGGTGGCTCGCAATTCTTTATATGCCACAATCGTGAAAACACCCAACACCTCGACCGCCATCACACTTGTTTCGGACGTGTGTATGATGGATTGGAAGTGATAGACAAAATAAGACGTGGCGACATTATAGAAACTATTACAATAATAGACGAAGAATAAA
>JAFWZP010000023.1 GCA_017522255.1 Bacteroidales bacterium
AGTAAATAAGCTGTCCCTCACTTTGTTAAAGCAAGATACGAGTAAAGGTAGTATTAAATCTAAAAGAAAACGTGCAGGTTGGGATAATGAATTTCTTACAACGTTACTGTCGTTGGTTTAGTAGTGGTGCGTTTGCCCTGTGCCATAAGGAGGGTGTCCTTATGGCATAAGCGAACCATCGCTCTCGTACTTTGTCGACTATGCTAATCGAAGTTTGTCGACTATAGTAATCGAAGTTTGTCGACCATTGCTTTCGAAGAAATATTTTTCCGACCTCGAAAACAGTCTGTTTCGGTTCGCCTACCTTTCTCTCTTTTCATCGAAATACTTCCTTTCGTATCTCGCGGGTAATCTGTTTTGGTTGCGGACTTGCCGCGTTGCAATCAAAGTTTGTGAAAAATCGTTATTCTTAGTTTTTTTTACCCCTGTTTACCTCAAAATCTATTCTTTCAATGTACGCGCTTCTTCGCTTTTGCGAAAAAGTATAAGAATAACTCCGAAATGTTTAATTTATTTTGTGGAAAGGAATTTTTTTTTAAAAAAAAGAAAGGAGACCTTCTTGTGGGGTCTCCTTTTCGGCATAATTGAGTTGGATTTATCTTATTTCTGAGGTTTCGAAAAATCGGGATAGAGGAGATATTTTTCTCTTATTGCCATAAACTCGTCGAGTTCGGGTTGCCACGAAGCCCGTATATCATCGTCGCTCACTCCTTGCATTATCTGCTTTCGCAAGAGGTCGGTGCCCATCAGTTTTTCGAAAAAGGAATTAAAAAACTTGTCGTTGGCGGCACATTTATACATTGTTCGAAGATAGGAAAGGTCTATTTGTCGTGTTTTTAATATCTCGTATCCCTTTCCGCGCAAGTCCATTCCCTTGCATTGCTTTCCGTTGTGCATAGGATTTTCGCTCACACCCTTTATAGGTTTTGGCACAAAAGCAAAGGCCTCGCCATCGGAGCATTCATACATTGGCGAGCCCACCACCTCGAAAGGCATATCGGTGCCGCGTCCCACACTCACATTGGTGCCTTCGAAGCAGCAAAGGCTTGGGTAGAGGTATATGGCATTGGGCGTTTGCAGATTTGGCGACGGCGGCACGGGCAAGCGGTAGAGGCTGTCGTGGGTGTAGTTGCTCATGTGTATTATGGTCAATTTGCACTTAGTGCCTCCGGCCAGCCAGCCCTCGCCGTTAATCATTGAAGCATACTCGCCAATGGTCATGCCATGCACAATGGGCACGGGGTGCATACCCACAAAGGACTTGTATCGGGGCTTCAACACCGGTCCGTCGACATAAAAGCCGTTTGGGTTTGGGCGGTCGAGGATTATGAGTTGTATTCCGTTTTCGGCAGCCGCCTCCATCACATAGTGCAGTGTGGAGATGTAGGTGTAGAAGCGGGCACCCACATCTTGGAGGTCGAACACCAATATTTCGATTCCGGCGAGCTGTTCGGGAGTAGGCTTTTTGTTTTTTCCGTATAGCGACACTATCGGCAAGCCTGTGCGGGCATCGGTTTCGTTGTTTATGGCAGCACCGGCTTCGGCCTCGCCACGGAAACCATGTTCGGGACAAAAGATGGCTTTAATATCCACTCTGTAATGCAAAAGAGTGTCCACCAAATGAGAGTTGCCCACACGCGAAGTGGGATTAGCCACCACTCCCACCGCACGTCCGCCAATAAGCAACAAATAATCTTCCATACGCTCGGCAGCCACCTTTATGGGCTGCGAAAAAAGGCTTTGTGCCACCGTTAGCAGCAGTGCCGCAATTGTAATCTTTATCTTGTTCATGTCGTTTAATATTTTGAGTAATAACGCAAACGACGTTTTTTGATTGTATGGGGATAAATATTTTGTGGCACAATGGGCAATAATCCAATAAATTTTCGTACTTTTGCAACGAAAAAAACACCAAGAAACACTAACGTTATATGATTTCGAACAAACAAGACCAAAAGATGCTGCAAAAGCTCACACCACAACAATTGCTGTTGATGCGATTGCTGCACCTGCCCGTTATGTCGTTGGAAAACATCATAAAAGAAGAAATCGAACGCAACCCACTCTTGGAAGACAGGCCCATCGGCAACGAACACGCCGACGAATACACCAACGACACGATCGACGACGAAGACCCTGCCACCGACCCATACAGCGACTTCAACATCGAAGACTATATGGACGACGAACCCGAAGGAAACTATAGCGAAAAACAACCCGAAATCAAAGACTATGCACGCGAACAACGGTCGGAATCGGAAATAACGCTACAAGAATACCTGTTGGAACAATTTGTTTTTAAAGACGTAAACGAAAAGCAATTCCTCATAGGCATAGAACTCATAGGCAACATCGACGATATGGGCTATATGCGACGCGACATGCCATCGCTATCGAACGATTTGCTTTTCAGCAAAGGAATAGATGCCGACGAAAAAGAAATAGAAGAAGTATTGGAGATAGTAAAAACCCTCGAACCCGTAGGAGTGGGAGCCCACGACTTGCAAGAATGCCTGCTTATACAACTGCAAAATATCGATAACAGCAACCCCTACAAGAAATGGGCCATAAAGATTGTGGAAAACCACTTTGAGGCATTTGCCAAAAACAACCACATAAAACTTACACAAAAACTAAACCTATCCGAAACCGACCTTGCCAACACACTAAAGCTGATAACAGAACTAAACCCCAAACCCGGCTCGTCGTTTTCGAACGAAACAGAACAGACACAATACATCATTCCCGACTTTTTTGTGTTTAGGATAAACGACGAAACGCTGTCGTTTTCGCAAAACACCCACTACCCCAAGCTGAAAATAAGCAACACATACATGAACCTACTGAATACCATGCCGACGGAAGAGAAACAAAACGAAGAACAAAAAGCCACAGCAACGTTTATAAAAGAAAAAGCCGAATCGGCAAGACGGTTTATCGACACAGTAAACCAACGCCAAAAAACATTGAATTTGACCATGAGCGAGATACTGAAATATCAAAAGAAGTTCTTCTTGAGCGGCGACAAAAACGAGTTGCGTCCCATGAGGCTCAAAGACATTGCAACAGTTACCGGCTTTGACGTGTCGATCCTGTCGAGAATAGTAAACCAAAAATATGTGGAAACAGAATTTGGCACCTTCAAACTAAAAGATTTGTTTTCGCTATCGCACGAAAGCGAAGACGGCGAGGGAGTGTCGTTGCGAAGCATACGCAACATGATAGAAGAGCTGGTGGCAAACGAAGACAAATCGAACCCTCTTTCGGACGAAGACATACGAATCCTGCTCGACAAAAAAGGATATAAGTTTGCCCGACGAACCATAACAAAATATCGCGAAACATTAAACATACCGGTAAAACGGCTCAGAAAAAAACCATAACAACACAATGAAGATAGACACTCACATATTGTTTTCGCGACTGCTACAGTTGCTCTTTCACCCCTTTGCAGTGGTGTGCTATGCCGCCATTGTAGCCATCGAGTGCAATATGATGACTCCGCTTTATGTGCCATCACCAATAAAAAATTTGCTGATACAACTTTTTGTTTGGATACTGTGTATTTTCCCAATGCTATCGATACTGATACTGAAACGACGCAACGTCATATCGTCGTACACACTGCTGTCGGTTTCCGAGCTCAACCCGGTGATAGGCATAAACTCTTTCTTCTTCCTGGTGGCGGCAGGAGTGCTACACACCATCGAAGCACCATTCGTATTGTATATCATACCGCTATTGGCATTGCTCACCTTCTTGTTTTACTACATGGTGAACCTAAAACTAAGGCTGAACATATACATAGTAAGCCTTTCGTCACTGCTTGGCTACTTCATACACTCGTCCATAGAATACAACTACAATCTACTGCCTGCCATCATAGCCACCATTCTTATTATAGGAATAGTCAACTATTCGTTTATCGAAGACGAAGTCATAAGCCTTAAAGAATCGCTCACAAGCATGGCGGCAGGCTTGTTTATATCATTATCAAGTTTGTTTTTAATGTCGTAAAAAACCATTATGAGTCGAACAAATAAAATACTACATATAATCCCTACCGGCATTGCACGATATGTCATAAGCGGAGTTTTGTTTATGGCCACAGCACACCTATGCCTTTCGCAAAGCCAAAAGGGACAAACGTATTTCGACTCCATAGTATTGAACCAATACAATGTTGCCCCAAGCGTTGCGGACACAATGGAAATGGACGAAACCGAAATCATCGACAAAGTTTTTTTGGAAAAGAACACCGCCATCTACCCATCTCCGATATGGTATGGCAAAGACTTTTCGGGCTCGCGAGTGCGCAGCCACAACCGCTCCACTATTGATTCGCTACCCGACGAAATACGCATAAAGCTGGTCAACGACAGCACCGACTTTTGCTTCCCCATAAAAAACATCATCACCTCGCCCTACGGCTGGCGCGAACGCTGGAACCGCCCACACCGCGGAGTGGACATAGCTTTACGCACCGGCGACAAAGTGCACTGCTGCTTCGACGGAATAGTACGCATAGCACGGCCATTGGGAGCCTATGGCAACCTGGTGGTAGTGCGACACTACAACGGATTGGAAACAGTGTATGGGCATCTTTCCAAGATATATGTGAAACCCCGACAAGTGGTAAAAGCCGGAACAGTGTTGGGGCTGGGCGGCAGCACCGGCCGCTCGACGGGACCTCACCTGCACTTCGAAGTACGATTTCAATACGAAGCCTTCGACCCCGAATGGATCTTGGACTTCAAAACATACACCCTGCGCACCAAAAAACTATATTTGGACAAAACATACTTTGGAATCAACAAACCAAAAAACAAACAAGAAGTGGCTATATACAAAGCCGATAAAAGCATAATAAAAGAAGACGAACCCGCCGAAAAACCAAAACACATACAATACAAAGAGCCTAAATACCATATAGCAAAAAAAGGCGACACATGGGAAAAGCTGTCCAAACGCTACAGAGTGTCGGTAAAACGACTGAAACGACTAAACTCTGCAACCAACAACTACATAAAGCCCGGAACAAAAATAAGAATAAATTAAACGCAAAAAATATGACAACAAAAAAAACAAACCTATCCGACTATAACCCCGATATAATACCGTCGGGCAAAGATTTAAACATAGGAATAGTGGTATCGGAATGGAACCCTACCATAACAAATAGTTTATTGGAAGGAGCATATTCGACACTTGTAAAACACGGAGTGGAAGAAAACAACATAACCGTAGAACACGTACCCGGCAGTTTTGAGTTGCCCACCGGAGCAAAACTACTGCTTAAATATGGCAAATACGATGCCATTATCTGCCTTGGTTGCGTAATACAAGGCGAAACACGCCATTTCGACTTCATATGCGATGCCGTTGCAAACGCCATAGCCCAATTGGGTGTAGACGAAAACAAACCGGTAATATTTGGAGTGCTTACCACCAACGATATGCAACAAGCCATAGACCGCTCGGGAGGCAAACACGGCAACAAAGGAGTGGAAGCAGCTGTAACAGCCCTTAAAATGGCATCGCTAAAACGAAGATTAAAACAATCCGAAAAAAACAAATAACCATGTCTACTCGAATAGTATTTATGGGCACCCCCGACTTTGCCGTTGGCTCGCTTGAGGCACTTAACAAAGCCGGCTACAACATAGTGGGAGTAGTAACCGTACCCGACAAACCGGCAGGAAGAGGACAAAAAATAACATACTCGCCGGTAAAAGAATATGCCATGGCAAACAACCTAAACATACTGCAACCTGAAAAGCTACGCGACGAAACATTTCTAAACCAATTGCGAGAACTCGATGCCGACATATTTGTAGTGGTAGCATTTAGAATGCTGCCCAAAGTAG
The DNA here is from genome assembly GCA_017522255.1 of Bacteroidales bacterium. Lineage (GTDB taxonomy): Bacteria > Bacteroidota > Bacteroidia > Bacteroidales > P3 > HGM05376. Next base: position 5,868 of record JAFWZP010000023.1, read on the forward strand.
TATGGGATATGCCACGCTTAGGCACTTTCAACCTGCATGCATCGCTACTGCCACAATACCGAGGTGCCGCACCTATCAATTGGGCTATAATAAACGGCGAAACAACAACCGGTGTTACCACATTCCTTTTAAACGAAAAAATCGACGAAGGTAAAATACTACTACAAGAAAGCATAAACATAACACCGACCGACACAGCCGAAACCATACACGACCAATTGGCCGAAATAGGCAAAAACCTTGTGGTTAAAACAGTGGAAGGACTCGTCGAAAACACTATTTCGCCCAAAGTTCAAGCCCAAGACAATAGCGCACTAAAAGCAGCTCCAAAGATTTTCAAACCCGATTGTGTTATCGATTGGTCAAAAAAAGGAACAGACATAGTAAACTTTGTAAGAGGGCTGTCGCCATATCCTGCCGCCACAATGACATTGGAAGACACCGAACGAAAGACCACTCTCCTATTTAAAATATACGAAGTGTCGTTTGAAGCAGATACAAACTCAGAACAATACAGACTATATACCGATCAAAAAAACTACCTAAAAATAGGAATTTTGGGAGGTTACATACACATCAAAGTGCTACAATTAAGCGGAAAAAGGAAAAACGACATAAAAGAATTTCTTCGTGGATACAAATTAAATAGCTATATATTAAAGCATTAACAGGACAACTATAAATATTTTAAAGAAAATATTCGTAATTTAAACTCTATAATAAAAAAAATTAGTATCTTTGCATTCACTTAGAAACTATATGTCTAACATTAAAAAATAATTAGTTATGAATAAAAGCGAATTAATTAATGCCATAGCAGACAACGCAGGCATTACAAAAGCAGACGCTAAAAGAGCATTAGATGGATTTATCAATGTTACAACCGAAGCTTTGAAAAAAGGAGAAAAAGTAGCTCTTCTCGGATTTGGAACATTCGATGTTACCGAAAGAAAAGCAAGAACAGGTATCAATCCTCTAACAAAGGAAAAAATTCAAATACCGGAAAAGAAAGTAATCAAATTCAAACCCGGTTCTGATTTGAAATAGGAATCATAACAATAAAGATTCCAAACTATCTTATAAAAAAAACGAGGATACTCAATCGAATATCCTCGTTTTTATTTATATTCATACAACAGAGTTTATCTATCTTATAAGGGTAACCGTACCTTTTTGTTGCAACACTTTATCGGTTTCCAATCGACGATAACTTGCCACCCATACATATACTCCTTGTTTACATTTCTTACCATTAAATGTTCCGTCCCAGGCTCCTTCCTTGTCATCGGTGTAGAATACTTGGCGACCTTCGCGGTCGTAGACATAC
>JAFWZP010000024.1 GCA_017522255.1 Bacteroidales bacterium
AAAATCTACGATGATGGAAGAAAAAAAATGGTAAATGCATTATTTGAATATAATGGAGATGAATAAATTTCTATTTTTTTCTTCTTTTTCAACCGAACTAACTATAAACTCCCTACAACTCCACACCACTAACCCCAACACTCTACAAGGATAAATTTCATTCAACCATCCCAGAAGCCGCTCTCTTTACTCCGGCTTGCAAATAACTAATTTATTATCTCTACACAAATCTTAGATAGTAAACGAATAGTTGTAAAACCACAATGCTTTCGAATAATTTGTTCGTTCCAATGAACAAATTAGGAGTTCTCTAAAAAACATATTTTCGAAGCATCTCCAATTGTTTAGATTTCGTTGATAAGAAGTTAATATAATTACATAACACTTTCATTCAACAATCGCAAAGGCGGGTAGTTTTATATTGGCTTTATCTTGTGTTCAAAACTCATTTAAATTAATTGATTGGCTTAAAGCAGAAGTCCATTGTCTTTAGTCCGTTGTCAAAAAAATATCTACAATACCCCCCATAACCTACCAACACCAACCAGACGGCTACTATCATCGCCTGTGGTACAAAGTATGGTCGGCTGTGGTATAAACATTGATTTTCTATGGTACAAAGTATGACCGCCCAAAGACTTTGGGCAATCCTCCCAAAGTCTTTGGGGCGATTCCCCAAAGACTTTGGGATACCTCCCCAAAGACTTTGGGGGACTAAGGTTCGTACCACGTAGCTCCAAGGTTTGTACCATGCGACACCAAGGTTTACACCATACGGCTTCAAGGTTTATGCCTTGTATAAATAAACTCATACATACGATGTCTATAAATTATATCAAAAAGAAACGTACCGTGTATAGCCATGGCACACGCAAGGTGGCATACGTGGCTCGTATTCAATACACAGGGCATATCGACGAAGCTACTATAGCCGATGATATATCGAGGGCTACAACAGCTTCAGACTCCGAGGTGAGTATGTATATACGTGAGTTGGAAAAGATGATAGGCAAATACTTGATAGAGGGTTATGTGGTGAAATTTGACAACCTCGGCACTTTTTCGCCGGCTTTTGATGCCACAACGGTGGATGACCCGAACGAGGTGACGCACCGAACAATAAAACGCAAGAAAATCATCTTTACTCCAAGTACCGAATTGCAAAAAATGATGAACGAAGCCTCGCTACACTTGGCCGACACTCGTGTGGCAAAGCCTATAGATCATCGTAAGAAAAAGAAATAAAAAAGCAGCCTTAGGTTGTAATCAAATAACTTAGTGTATAATTTAAAACGTAATTAATCATGGGAAATGAAATTTTGTATCGCCCACGAAAGAAGAAGATCTTTGGCGATGAAAAATGGGTTGCCTCAATGGTGCTAAAACAAAAGTCGTCGTTAGACGCAATTATCAAAGAAGTAACGTCGAACACCACCGGACAAGCCGGCGAGGTAAGCGGTATGTTGCGTGCCTACCTTGGTCGCATACGTGCTCACGTGCTCGAAGGTGAGGCAGTAAAAATTGCAGGCTTAGGCACTTTTTACCCAAAAATTTCGGTGCGTTATGTCGAAAAGCCCGAAGATGTGACGGTAAAAAATTGTGTCAAGAGTATTGCCATCGGTTTTCGACCCGAAATGGCATTGGTAAAAATGGTTAAAGAATCGGGGTTGAAGAAATTTACCTCGAAGGAAAACGAATGGGAGGAATAGTCATGGACGTAAAGAAAGTTAAGAAAATCATGAAGGTAGGACCCAAAAAAGATAAAGAACTTTATGGGTTGAGATGGATAAACTACGGCAATGTGGACAACGACATTTTGCTGGAAGAAATAGACGATGCCACAACCTTTAGCGACTCTGATTGTGAAGCCATTTTGAAAGAGTTTGCCAATGTGGTGATGCGTCGTGTGGCTAACGGTCATGTGGTGGATTTGGGAGTGCTTGGCACTTTGCGACCAAAAATAACTGCCAAGGCTGTAGATACCGAAGAAGAATGCGTGGCCTCTACCATACAAAATGTAGGTATACTATACCAGCCGGCTGTAGAACTTACAACCGATGCCAAGAAGATATCTGTAAATGTCATCAATATCGGACCTACTGCCGAAGACGACAGCCCCACAGAACCTGATACCGAACCCGACGATTCCGGCAACGGTGGAGACAACACCGGCGACGGTGGCAGTGGCGATGGAGGATTTGCAGGATAATCCGACTGCGTCGCAGACGATTAAAATAGTTTAAGGTAGAAAGTTTAAGGGGTAATGACTAGACAACTTTGTGCATTACCCCTTACTCCTTAAACAAAATTTCTTCTCGATTAATATTTGAAAACAATAAATTAATAGTATAAAAAAATGTCATATAAACATTTACAATTTCCCAAAGATTCTTTGTTTTTGGTAACGGGTGGTGCCGGTTTTATTGGCTCTAACTTGTGTGAGGCTATTCTTAATCTTGGCTACAAAGTTCGTTGCCTCGATGATTTATCTACCGGCAAGCAGGCTAACGTAGATATGTTTCTTGATAATCCTAATTACGAATTTATCAAGGGTGATATAAAGGATTTGGATACATGTATGAATGCTTGCAAAGGTGTGGACTATGTGCTAAACCAAGCTGCTTGGGGTAGTGTTCCACGCAGTATAGAACTGCCTCTTTTTTATTGTGCCAACAATATACAAGGTACGTTGAATATGATGGAAGCCGCTCGCCAATGCGGAGTAAAGAAATTTGTATATGCTTCGAGTTCTTCGGTTTATGGCGATGAACAAAACCTTCCAAAACGTGAAGGCAGAGAAGGTAATTTATTGTCGCCATACGCATTAACCAAACGTTGCGACGAAGAATGGGCAAAACAATATACCAAACATTACGGGCTAGATACATACGGAATGAGATACTTTAACGTGTTTGGCCGCCGACAAGACCCACACGGAGCATACGCTGCCGTGATTCCCAAGTTTATAAAGCAACTGCTCAACGACGAACAACCCACAATAAACGGAGATGGAAAACAAAGTCGCGACTTTACCTATATCGAAAATGTGATAGAAGCAAACTTAAAAGCATGTCTTGCACCATCGGAGGTGGCAGGCGAAGCATTTAATATTGCATACGGAGGAAGAGAGTATTTGATAGACATATATTATTCGTTGACCAAAGCCCTTGGAAAAGATATAGAACCGATATTCGGCCCCGACCGCAAAGGCGATATCAAACACTCCAATGCCGATATAAGCAAAGCTAAAGAAATGATAGGCTACGATCCTGAATATGATTTTGCTCGTGGATTGAACGAGGCTATTGAATGGTACAAAAATAATTTATAAATAATATAAAATATATACTATGAACGATATAAAAATATGTGTAATAGGACTTGGCTATGTAGGATTGCCATTGGCTCGTCTTTTTTCTACAAAATACAAAACAGTAGGTTTTGATATGAATGCCAAACGTTGCGAAGCTCTTATGGCAGGACATGATGCTACATTGGAAGTTTCGGACGAACTTTTGCAAGATGCAATAAACAACTATGGTTTTAAATGTACGGCAGATATAGAAGAGATTCGTGATTGCAACTTCTATGTAGTGGCAGTGCCAACACCTGTTGACCAACACAACAACCCCGATCTTACTCCACTTTACGGAGCATCTACCACTGTGGGTAAAGTGATAAACAAAGGTGATATAGTGGTATACGAATCTACAGTATATCCGGGAGTTACCGAAGATGAATGTATACCTGTAGTAGAAAAAGTTTCGGGATTGAAATTCAACGTCGATTTCTTTGCGGGATACTCTCCTGAACGTATCAATCCCGGCGATAAACTCCATACTGTAGAAAAGATTAAGAAAGTAACCAGTGGCTCAACTCCTGAAATTGGAAAGATAGTAGACAATGTATATTCATCCGTTATCACAGCCGGTACACATTTGGCACCTACCATGAAAGTGGCCGAAGCAGCTAAGGTTATCGAAAACTCTCAACGTGACATTAATATTGCTTTTGTAAACGAGCTTTCTAAGATATTCACCAAGATGGGTATAGATACCAACGATGTATTGGAAGCAGCATCTACAAAATGGAATTTCTTACCATTCAAACCCGGTTTGGTAGGCGGACACTGCATAGGTGTAGACCCCTATTATTTGGCACAATGTGCTATGACATACGGCTATAACCCCGAAATCATACTTGCAGGACGTAGAATGAACGACAGTATGGGTGCCTACGTTGCCGACCAGACTATAAAACTAATGCTAAAGAAAGGTATACAAGTGTTGAACTCCAATATATTGATATTAGGCTTTACCTTTAAAGAAAATTGCCCCGATTGCCGCAACACCAAAGTGGCAGATATAGTAAAAGCATTGAACGAATACAATTTAAATATCGACATCTACGACCCATGGGCAAGCCCTGCTATAGCAAAACACGAATATGATATCGATATTACCAACGAATTGCCAACAAGCAAATACGATGCTATAATACTTGCTGTATCGCACAAAGAATTTGCCGAACTTGATGTAAAAGCCTTTGGCAACGAAAAGCACGTTATTTTTGATGTGAAAGGATTTTTGGATAAAGAAGTGGTGGACGGTAGATTGTAATATGTATATTTGTTAATCAATATAATAACGTATTTGCGATGAAATTTATCATAGGATTAAAATCGTTTGTAAAACACATCCTTTCTTTTTGTAAAAAAACAAATTATCCTCATATTACAAAAAGTTCTCGAATAGGAATGTCTGTTACAGTTTATAACCCCAATAATTTATATATGGAAGAAAATACAAATATTGATATGGGGGGGGTAATTATGAATACGAGAGCCAAGGTGATTTTTAAGAAGAATTCGGGAGCTGCGTTTGGATTTACTGCAGTTACAGGAAACCACATGTCTATTGTAGGCTTGAACCTCAAGCAAATTGATGATAAAGTTAAAGATAAGATGGATATTAATAAAGAGATGGATAAAGACATTGTTGTGGAAGAAGATGTGTGGATAGGAAATCATGTTATTTTACTATCAGGAGTAAGACTGGGTAGAGGATGTGAAGTTGGGGCAGGAAGTGTTGTAAGGAATAACATTCCTCCGTATGCTGTAGTTATAGGAAATCCATGTAAAGTAATAGGTTTTAGATTTACTCCTGAAGAAATAATTGAACATGAAAAACAACAATATAATGAGAGTGAACGTCTTCCGTATGATTTACTTTCAAAGAACTATGAAAAATATTTTTTAAACAGAATAAAAGAAATAAAACAAATAACAAAAATTTAACATCATGAATAAAATAGAATTCTTAGCAAATTTTGCTGAACAGTTTGAGGATACAGATTCTAACGAAATTCAATTTGAAACTAAATTCCATGATTTGGAAGAATGGAGTTCGCTTGTAGGTATGATGCTTATAGCTATGGCAAAAGTTAGTTATGATAAAGTTATCTCAGGTGAAGAATTGAAAAAATGTATAACTGTAGAAGATGTATACAATCTGATAAATAGTAAGTAATGGAATATACTTTTAATCCCTTTTCGTTAGCAGGAAAAACAATATTGGTTACCGGTGCATCATCTGGAATAGGTCAGTCAATTGCTGTTACGGTATCTAAAATGGGCGGAAAAGTTATTATTAGTGGTCGCTCAAAAGAAAAATTACAGCATACTTTATCTATGATGCAAGGTGATGAAAATTTAATAATTAGTGCCGATTTATTACAGCAGAGTGATGTCGATGCACTATCCACAGACGTTCCTCAATTAGATGGTGTTGTTCATTGTGCAGGCATAGGTCATCGTATGCCTGCTAAAATGGTAACAGAAAAGGATGTAGATATGGTAATGAAAGCCAATTTTTATGGAGCTGTATTATTGCAAGCTGAGTTACTAAGACAAAAGAAAATAAATAAAAATTCATCTATAGTTTTCATTGCTTCAAAATCTGTAGATTATCCCAGTATGGGAAACTCTATTTATAGTGCATCGAAAGGAGCTTTAATTGCATATTCAAAGTGTCTTGCATTAGAATTAGCACCACGCGGAATTAGAGTTAATTGTATTTCTCCGGCTATGGTTTGGACTGATTTAATTTTGCAGAACGAAATAACTATTGAACAACTAAAAGAGTCAGAAAAGAATTATCCTTTAAAACGATATGGTAAACCCGAAGATGTTGCAAATCTTGCTGTGTACCTTTTGTCAGATGCCTCTTCATGGATGACAAATAGTTGTATTGATATAACAGGGGGGGGAAATAAATTATGAAAAAAGCCTTTATAAAAGCAATTAGTTATTATTTGCCTTCGCAAATTGTGACTAATGAAGAACTGGTAAAGGAATTTCCTGAATGGAGTGTAGAAAAAGTAGCAGATAAGGTCGGTGTGAATTCTCGTCATATCGCAACCCCGACCGAAACAGCTGGAGATTTGGCAGAATTAGCAGCAAGAAATCTTTTTCAAGAATATAATATTGCACCCGAATCTATTGATTTTTTGATGCTATGTACACAAAGTCCGGATTATTTTTTACCTTCGACTGCATGTATTTTACAAAATCGTTTGGGAATACCAACGACATCAGGAGCATTTGATTATAATCTTGGATGTTCAGGTTGTATATATGGTTT
>JAFWZP010000025.1 GCA_017522255.1 Bacteroidales bacterium
ACAGTAAGCATAAGGAGAAATATTCGGATATTTATCCGCCATAGGATCCACGCTAAGCCACCCAGTCATCAAATCCGAATCATAATACCTAGCTCCGAAGTAGGAAAACCCTGTCTCTGAGTCTCTTTCTTTCCCGGTGAAAGATTGGGGGTAATTTGGGCTTATATTTTGATAGTGATTAATCATGGTTTATCTTCTATTTTAATTTATAATTCGATAGATATTTTTTTAGTAATACTTTATCCTTTACAAGATAGTTATGAGAAAATTTTTCTATTTCTTTTTTCTCGACATATCTCTATTTCGCATATTTCGAAATTCAGAATAGGAAAAAACATACTTATCGCCATGGTAAAATTGCTTAAAAACATAATCTTGCAAAGCTTTAGACATTGTATCACCACTATAAAGAACTAAGTTTAGTGTGTCATTTTTTACATATAAATCATTTACACTATCCACTATTAATCCCCCTCTTCCATATAGTTTATATGTCTCTCTATTGATTATTGTATATTTACCAATAGATTGATTTTCTTTAATATATGGCTTATGAAAGTAAATTTTGGAGGAGTCTAATTCTGGCATCTTTGTATAGTAATCGTATTTTAAATATATGGTATCACCCGAAACTTTTTCAATAACTGGAAGAGGATCTATGTCAAATCTTGTCGCATATATCACATTATTTGTTTTAAGAACAATATTATTTGTTTCTCCCCACCTATCATATACATACAAATACAGAGTAGTATCTTTATCTATAGGAAATATTTGATAAGGATAAACATCATCTTCCAAAAATAAACAATCTGTATTTTTGTGATTACAATTACAAGCATGCAACAACATGATTATAATACAAATCGAAAAAATCTTTTTTAATCCCATATTAAATGATAGTTTTGGTTAAATGAATCTATTGTTCTTATATTTTCATATCCTAGTCGTTGAAAATAATTAGAAATTTCTTTTTCTCCATAAGTTCTTTGATTTGGAATGATTTTATTACTTAATTGAAAATTGAGTGCTGTTTTATATAATGAAAAATATGATGATAAAAAATCAGAGACATTATTTCCTGAAAGTTGAAATGCTCCATAAGAAGCTAAAGCTCTTTCTTTTGATAAACCTAATGCTTTAGCGAAGTAGCCTGCTGCAAAATTCCCAAGATCTCTAGGTGATATATATACATCGTCGCTTAGTTGAGAACCATTTGTAAACTTAGATTTTGGATCATATAGACCTTCATTCCCCGCTTCGGTAAAATATGACACAAATGCTACTATAGGATTTGCAAAAGAATGAGAAAAAGCACCTTCAAATAAATTCATCCAATCCCTTGCTTGGTATGAATTAAAATCAATCTTATCTCCTTTTTCAAATGAAGAAATACACAGTGTAGTACCAACGCATTGATCGGTATTGTTAGAAAAATTTATACCATTGCAAAAATCATTTATCTCATCTTTACTATGTTTATAAATACCTAAATTTCCATCATTGTAAACTGCTACAACATTTCCATTTTCATCCGTATGAGTTGAAGGTTCATTCCCATCCGGGTCCACCAACTTAATCGGGTTCCATCCACAATAAGCATAAGGAGACAGCCCCGGATACTTATCCGCCATAGGGTCCACGCTCAACCAACTAGTCAAAATATCTGAGTCGTAATACCGTGCTCCGAAGTAGGAAAAGCCTGTCTCTGAGTCTCTTTCTTTCCCGGTGAAGGTTGAAAGCCAAAAACCACTATTTTTTACATAGTTATAGTGTGTTTCTTGGCAATATTTCGAGGTTATATTTGAGGTTGTTTGGTACATAATTAATCTATCTATTTTTTCGAATAAATTTCAATATTCATACATCTATTTTCTAAATTATCCTTATAATAATCAAGAACAATATCTACATATTCTGAAATAAATGTAATAACTCCATTATTTTCAAGATTAAAAGGAAAACAAATATTCTGAAACGATAACGAATTTACTCTAAATAATCCACAATATTGAGAGTAAGGCCATATAGCAACATATAACGGATACTCCTCCGTTATATTATTTTGAATAAATTCCCATTGTTCCTGTTTATTGTCAAATAAAAAATGTTTCTCTTTTTTATTACTCATTCGTCTTTTTTTAGACTGGATTTCTAATATTTCATCAGATTCTTCTAATGAAATTATTCCATTTTCGATTTCATTTTTATCAAAATACATACTTGAAAGAATATTTTTATATTGAGTTAAATAACGTCCTTTTCCAAGTATTTTTCGTTTTTTTATATTACAGTCCTCCATAATTTACTTTCGATTTTTCATTTTTTAATGATGGTCTACCATAGGAATTTGTTCTTATTTGTTTAGTTTCAGGATCAACTTTTACCGAACCCGCTTCCCAGTGAGGAGAGTCCTTATGAGAAACATCTTTGGTTTGTTGTTGTACTGATTTTATAGAAGTTGTACCATAAGAATCGGCTATTTCGTATGAATATTCTCTTCCTGATTGATTTTTACTCTGACTTTTTGGTTGTTGACTAGTTGGAATTCCTGATTTCCTCATTGCTTCTCGTCTTGCGGCTTTTGAGGTAATAGAAGATTGAATCTTTGCTCCCTTATTATTCAGTTCCGTACCAACAAGTAAATCAACACCTGCTGCTATTCTATCCGTTAAAGAAGCATCTCCACTAAATATCGTATTTATATCATCTGCTATACCTATTAGTTCATCTAATCCTACTTTCTTTAGAGAACTTGCTGTTAGTTTGCCTGTCTTTTTATAAATATTATAAGCTTTCTTTACAAGTTTAGCAGCTGTTACGAGAGCCTTTACCGGAGCTTCTCCATCTTGGTCTTTAAGTTTTACAGGATTCCAGTTGCAATATGCGTATGGAGATATATTAGGAAACTTATCGGACTGTGGGTCTATAGACAGCCACCCGGTCATCAAATCCGAATCATAGAATCTAGCTCCGAAATAACTATAGCCGGTTTCACTATCACGCTCTTTTCCCGTAAAAGTGAAGCGTTCATTATATGAGGATGATCTTTCGTTTACGAATGGTTCGCCGTATGGCATATATTGTAAATGCTGTACCGGGTTGCCACTACCATTGGTTATCCACGAGGCACTGCCTAAGTGGTCGCTATGATAGAAATATACTGCTGAATCCATATCGCCACAGCATAGCCTATCGCTAACTTTTGATAGCAATGAGGGTTGTGTTTTTGATAGTTTATATATGGCAATATGTTCCATAGTTCAACAGGTTTTCGGCTTGCAAAATTACACAATTATTTTGATATAGACACGTTTTGTCCCGACTTTTTCATGAAATATTTTCCTCACGACGTTGTGAAATTTTCCTCACGAGGAAAATCTTGCTGCATCGCGAGGAAAATTCATCGGCATCGCGAGGGAATTTCTGGGTGATATACCGGCTCGAAATTGATGGTATACCGTCACGGTGGTGATACCCTATTGTGAACAGATTGATGATAGGGTATGAATAAAAAAGAGGTATCGTATGCAGGCTTTGGATACGTATGCGGCGGTATAGTCCAGGAGTTTCACTACAGGGCGTGCAACGGCACTGCTCGCTCCAAAGTCAGCTTCGTAAGAATAGTGATTTTCATTGTCCGATTCGGTCGACGACAACGAGATTACAAGCTCGCCATGCGATGAAAAACCAATATTTTGAACATTAAACGGAAAATTTGTTTTTACTATAATCTTCATATTGTTAAATGTTTAGCATTAGTGGAAATAATATTTGAGTAAACAAAAGTACATTTTTTCTTTTGTATGTCAAAAATAATTATTATTTTTGTGGCTCAAAACAACACAACGTTATGGCAGAAATTTTATCATATAACCACTATAGAGATATGCACAATGATGTGCAACTTTCTGCTATGTTTTTCGGTAAAAATATCCAAAATATTCCATTCTTCAGTTCTACACAAACGGCTGTAAAAGAGTTCGATTCGTATGGTTTAAAAGTATTCACCTTCACCGGGAAAGAAAGAGACTCAGAGACAGGCTTTTCCTACTTCGGAGCGAGGTATTACGACTCGGATATTTTGACTGGCTGGCTTAGCGTGGATCCTATGGCGGATAAGTACCCGAGTTTGTCTCCTTATGCTTATTGTGGGTGGAACCCGGTGAAGCTGGTGGACCCGAATGGGGAAGATATTGAAATAGTTGACAATGATGGGAAAAAGTATACATGGACAATTAGTGGAAAAATATATTATAGAAATTTATGTATTAATGATCGGTATCAATCCCAAAATGTCAAGAATAAACTTAATATGCTCAATAAAATTTATGCTACATCTGCCGGAAAAAAAGTATTACAAGAATTGGTATCATCTAAGGAAACATATTCTATCACTAATGAATTGCCAACAAATAAAAATGCTACAGCTTCTTATGATGGAGGAGAGAATAAATTTAAAATGGGCAAGAGTAATGATATATCTGTTTTTGCACATGAATTATTTCATGCTTACCAAGATCAAAAAGGAAGAAATAATCCTTCGATATATAATGAAGTTGAAGCATACGTGTTCCAAGGAAAAATTATGGATCAACTGGGAATAGATTCAAAATTTAATAGTGGAATTTCTTCAAGTAACAATTCTAAATATGAAAAATCAATGAATAACTTAGTAAAGAAATTTTCTGCACAAGATTTTAATTATGCCATTTCGAACTTTAGAAAAAGTGCAAATGCGAACAAAAACGGAGATTACAAAGGATACGATTTCATACCATCGGGTTTTAACTCGTCAAATAGTTTATTAATTGGATTATAAAAATGAATAGAAAAATAAAAATATTTATATTGGTAGGTATTAGCAATTTATGTATTATTATATTTATTCTAATATACATATTGAGTAAGCCAAAGGAAGTGGATTTATCATCATTCGAACAATCAGATCCTCTTCACTATGGCTACATACAAGTAGATGCATATGAGCAAGTAGATACTGTATTTAAATTGGATTTGAATAAAAGTTTTATCTTTTCTGATGGAAATGTAGATAGTATAGTTTTGTATTGTGATTGTATGTGCTACTGGATAACAGAAAACAGAATGGATTCTATTCTTTTTATTACTCCATGTGTCAAGGACGAAGGATATGTTTCGAATATAGTTCTTTATAATGATGGAAAATATAAAGGATATTATTATAGGCATATGGCACCTGATAGTACATATCATATACTTGATCAGATTTTATTGCCTATGGCAATGAGAAGTCTATATTATTACTCCAACGATGTGAAAGCATTAGATATAGAGTTTATAAAAGATAGGATTATGGAGCCAGTAGGAAGTCTTCCTATGAATTTCATTATGATTCCTTTAAAAGATAACTTTTATAGATGCTATACTAGACCAAAAGATGAGTTGAGTTTATAATATAAGCAATCGGTATACGTATTATTATATCAAAATAAATATGTAATTTTGTAAACCGAAAACAAGTAATTATTATGCCACAAAACCACTTGAAATATAATCAAGATTGTTCTCCGCTTTTGCACTATCGCTTTGCTTACCGTGCAAATTCCTAACTGAAGGCTGTAAGATTATGACTAATTCAAAATAAATATGTGTCTTTGCAGTTCGAAAATAACATACAATATATGCAACTTTTTTACCTAACCGATTTGGAATCAGATTTCCAAGAATTACCTAAAGAAGAATCGAACCACTGCATTCGTGTGCTTAGAATGGGTATCGACGACGAATTGTATCTTACCGATGGCATGGGTATGCTATGCAAGGCTCGCATTGTAAACGCCGATGCAAAACGTTGTGGAATACAAATAATAGAACGCACATACGAATATCAAAAAAGAAATCATTATTTGCATATAGCTGTAGCTCCTACAAAGAATATATCTCGTATGGAATGGTTTTTGGAAAAAGCCGTGGAGATGGGCATCGACGAAATAACCCCTCTGATATGCGAACACTCTGAACGCACAGTAATAAATATGGAACGCCTCGACAAAATAGTGGTGGCAGCCATGAAACAATCGCTCAAAGCTTACAAACCTATACTCAATGCTCCTACCAGAATATCCGACTTTGTGAAACAACCCTTCGCCGGCAACAAATACGTGGCATATTGTGAAGGCAACAACCGCCAACACCTAAAAGACATATACACGCCATCGAAACCGGCTTTGGTACTTATAGGACCGGAAGGAGACTTCAGCAAACAAGAAATAGAGCAAGTGATGGCTTGCAACTACACACCTATCACCTTGGGGCAATGCAGACTACGCACCGAAACGGCAGCATTGGCAGCTTGTTTTTTTATCAACTTTATGAACGAATAATATTACTAATTAAACGATTATGAAAAAGAAGAATTTTGTATTTATCATAGCTATGATGTTTGGCTATTTGACATTGGGGCAAAGCAATACACAAATAGCATTGCTGAAATATAGCGGTGGTGGCGATTGGTATGCCAACCCCACATCGCTCACCAACCTTATAGGTTTTTGCAATGCCGACTTGGGCATGAACCTCAATCCACAATATGCCGTTGTAGAAGTAGGCAGTGCCGAAATTTTCAACTACCCTTTTGTACATCTTACCGGTCATGGCAACGTGGTGTTTTCGAACCAAGAGGCTCAAAACCTACGCAACTACCTTATAGGTGGTGGCTTTCTACATATCGACGATAACTATGGACTGAAAGACTATGTGGTGGCTCAGATGAAAAAAGTGTTTCCTGAATTGGAGTTTGTGGAACTGCCTTTTTCGCACCCTATCTATCATCAAAAATATGAGTTCCCTAATGGCTTACCCAAAATTCACGAACACGACAACCTTCCTCCCAAAGGCTATGGTTTGATATACGAGGGGCGACTGGTATGCTTCTTTAGCGTGGAATGCGACCTTGGCGACGGATGGGAAGACCAAGACGTGCACAACGACTCGCAAGCCACACGCATTAAAGCCTTACGAATGGGCGGCAATATAGTACAATATGTGTTTATGCAATAAGAAAACAAAAATTATCGCCTATCAGATAGCTTTTTGAGGGTGGCATATTTGTGATGTGTGGCTTTGGCTGCCGTAAGACATATTTTAAAACCGGCCAAACCATCTACAAAACCAAGTTTGAACACATATTGTCGCAAAAAGGTTACTACCGGCGATACTATACAATAAAATGCTGCATGTTTCTTGCCTTTTTCGAAATAAGCCTTACCTCCTATCTCGGCAAAATGAAACATCTGCTTGCGATAGTCGGCATCGGTTTCGAAAGAATAGTGCAACAAATCGCCATTGAGCTTTGTGGTTGTCATGGGTTTTGAAAAATCTATCACTTCATGGATAGCCCCTTTCCAACGACCTACCTTTCGGTTCCAAATACGTATCTTGGTATCGGGATACCAGCCACAATGCTTTATCCACTTTCCGCAATAACTTGTAAGCCTATCCATCGAAAAGCATTCGCTATCGAGGCTGTCGCTCTTCTTCCACTCAAGTATGGACTGCTGCAACGATGGCGACAATTCTTCGTCGGCATCTATCGAAAATATCCAATCGTAGGAAGCTATATCGTTGGTATAATTTTTTTGCTCGGAATATCCAAGCCACTTTTGTTTAACAAAACGCAAATTGTCATATTCGTTACATATTGCCTCCGTTTTGTCGGTAGACAACGAATCCACCACCACTATTTCGTCGGCAATAGGCACCACCGAATCCAAACATCGTTTTATATTCTTTTCTTCGTTTAGGGTTATTATTGTTACTGTCAATTTCTTCATCTGCATAATATTCTTTAAAATTGAAGAGGCTTTGCTTTGTTAGGCACCTTGTATGGAAACGTTACATCTTGATTTACCAGTGTTTTCCCAAATGTTATACCTATATTGGCTTTGGTAGTTCTATTGGCAAAAGAAACATCTATCTTGGTAGCCAAGTTGCTGTCCGATATAGTTTCGAAAGCAGAATACTTCAACTGAAACGATACGTTATTTTGTATGTTTACCATGTTTGCCACTATCTTTTTGTTATCGGTATTAAGCACAATGGTTTGCTTTATTATAGCTCCGCCGGGTTCGGCATATTCCAAATTATATCGTGCCATATTGCCCGATATAATCGGAGTTTGATTGGTTAAGTTATATATTTCCATTTCGTTGCCAAGCAACATAGCCTGCACTGCTTGATAGTTGAAACCCATGCCCACAGTTTTAGCCAAATCGGCATACGAACCGGCAAAATATTTGTTTTGTATCTTCAAAAACACAAACACCGAATCTTGTGTAAGCTTGGCTCGCCCTATCTCCACCACCTTTGACAACGTAAGCCAAATCACACTATCGTGTTTTATTCTCACTTGACCATTCAATGTTATATTGAGACCTTCCACTTTGGCAGTAAAATTACGACTAAGGGTATTAAAGTCGAAATCCAAAGGCAATATCTTTTCTACCTCTACCTGTTGCTCAGGAATGTGTTCTGTTGCAGTCTTGGTGCTTTTGCAGTTGGCAAACAAAGCTACTATCACTGCAAACAAAAGTGCTACATATCCTATCCTAAGTTGTATTTTCATCGATATAGATTTATTCTGTTTTTGTTTTATCCGGAGTTTCCATAATCGACTTATCTTGCAATTTTTGTGCCTTTTCTTTATATTTCTTTGCCTCTTCGGGTCTGTTTAGCTTCTCCAAAATATCGCTAAGATGGTCGTATAATGTTGCACTTCCTTTTTTATCATTCTTTATTGCTTTAATTATATATTGTTCGGCTTCATCATATCGTTTCATTTTATACAAAATCCAACCATAGGTATCCAAGAATGTAGCATTTTCGGGTTCGGCATCTATCGTTTTCTTCGAAAGACGTTCGGCTTTTTCGAGTTCACGATCGTTTTGCGAAAGATAATAAGCATAGTTGTTAAGCATTCCCATATCGTCAGGTGCCATTTCGATGTATTTTTCAAAGTATTTAAAACTATTTTCCGGATCGTTTACTTTATAAAAACATTCGGCCAATAACGATGTTATATCAGGTTTTAAATACTTGGTATCGGTAGCCCACTTTTCGCCTTCGAGCAATACCTCTATTGCTTCGCTGTATTTTTGATCGATATACAATATAAAACCTTTCATATAATAAGGCAACGGATATATTGGAAAGAGATTCAATACTCTGTTGCACAACTTCAATAAGTTTTTATCGTTGTTTGGCATTTCGCTTTCGCAAATGAGTAGAGCTTCCCAAATATCGTACTCCGAACTATCTATTGATATATAATTATTCAACTGACGAGCTGCTTCTTTGTATTTGCCTTGTCTCATCAACACATCGCCATAAAAAAGCGAATACGACATAGTGTCGGTGGCATTACGCAGCACCGCATCCACCAAATCGTAGGCATATTTCGAATACTTACCATAAAATTCTTCGGAGGTATAAAAGGTAGTTAGTATCTGTATTTTTTCTTTGGTAGAGAGTTTGTTGTTATCAAATCCCTTTTTCAATTCGTTATATGCTTCATCGTGCTTATTCACACATTTATAATAGTTGGCCAAAGAAATATGTATATACTCATCGTTGGGGTCGGCTTTGAGCACACGGTCGTAGTATGTGTATGCCTCATCGTAGTCTTTTTTACCCATATATAGCTCAGCCATAATCAGGTTGTATTTCTTTTCTTTAGGATATGCTTCGGCCAATTTTTTTATTTCGGCCACAGCCTTGTCGGTTTTTCCGTCAGACTCCCATATCTTTTGCTTTCGCAACGATATTTCTTCGCTCACTCCTATGCGTTTCTCCAATTTGTTGTATACCCCTATGGCCTTTGCCACATCATTGTTTGCCAAGTGTATATTTGCCAATTCGTGATAATATTCAAGCACTTCGGGCTGTTGCTTAACCAATGCTTCCATCACCTTTATGGCTTTTGGCAACTGATACATTCGCTTATACATATCGGCAAGCAACAAGGCATACCATTCGTTTTCGGGAGCTAAATTGTAGGCTTTTGTAGCATAATACAAAGTACTGTCGTACATTCCCAATTCAAAACACATACCGGCCAACTCGTAATTGGCAGCAGCATAGTTAGAATCGTTTTTAAGCAATTGATGATATAATTTCCATGCCGATTGGGCATTACCCAATTCGTATTGCATCTTGGCTTCTATAAGCAAGGCATCGTTGTTTAACCTTTCTTGCGACACTTCCACTATCGCTTTGCGTTTGTATTTCGACGATTCATCTATCTGTTTGTGTGTGCTTTTGCAACCCGACAGCAACAAAAGTATCACCAATATACCCGATGTATGTATTTTGTGCATAGTTTAAAATATTACAATTTCCTATAAAAACACTTTTTTTTCGTTTTTGGTATGTGGGACAGCAATTATATTTTTATGGTTCCACACAATAGCACATAAAACCAAATCGTTTATTGCCATTGAAATAATATTTCTAAGATATCTTAATATATTGGATAGTAATATAATATAGTATTATGGAGTATGATTTTTAATATCTATTTTAAGACAACTTCTTATTTTTTTGTCCCTACGAAGGCAACCTTCCGCAAATCTCGCAAAAGTTCTTAATGTTTCATGGAACGTAAATTTTTAGAAGTTGCCTTAAAGAGATTTTACTTTACATCAAAAAACTTTTATCTTTACATTAAGCTTATACTATCCGATATGTTTTGTTTATTGTCATACATAAGTTATATTCTTAGTATTCGACATGTTTTGTTTATACTCTCCTAACGTCGTTAGGGATATTTACTAACGTCGTTAGGAATATTCGCTAACGACGTTAGGAGAGTGTGCTAACGACGTTAGGAGATATGTATTATAACAGGTATAGCATTATACATATAATATGTGCGATAGTATATATATAACAGTTCCACCACAATACTTCTTACGATAAAGCAATTTCGTTTTAAGCATTTCATAAAAATTGTCTCTAAATAAGGCAACTTCATAAAATACGAAGTCTTTTAAATGGTATATGTACTCAAAAAAAACTCCTCCCTATATCTTCGTAATGGAACTTACACAACATCGAGGCGAAAAATATTTCGTACAAAAAACATAGCACCGGGTATTGAAACAACAGAATGTGCAACTCAAAAATCATTTTTTGAAAAACATCAAACAATATTAATCGAAAAAAGTGTATCTTTGTAGACTAATTAAAATGCATATACTATATTTAATATATAAAAAATCAGGATATTATGGAAATAGCACCGAAATACGACCCCTCAATAACCGAGGATAAATGGTACGAACAGTGGGTAAAATCCAATTTATTTGCCTCCACTCCCGATAATAGAGAACCATATACTATAGTAATACCTCCACCAAATGTTACCGGAGTGTTGCACATGGGACACATGCTTAACAACACCATACAAGACATACTTGTACGCCGTGCCCGTATGCAAGGCAAAAACGCCTGCTGGGTTCCCGGCACCGACCACGCCTCAATAGCTACTGAAGCCAAAGTGGTAGCTAAACTTAAGGCCGAAGGCATAGACAAACGCGACCTAAGCCGCGACGAGTTTATGAAACACGCTTGGGAATGGAAGGAAAAACATGGCGGCATAATACTCGAACAGCTTAAAAAACTTGGAGCTTCGTGCGACTGGAATAGAACCCGCTTTACGATGGAACCGGCCTTGTACGAATCGGTAATAAAAGTGTTTGTGGACCTATACAACAAAGGACTTATCTATCGCGGTGTAAGAATGGTGAACTGGGACCCCGTGGCTCTTACTGCCGTTTCGGACGAAGAAGTAATATACAAAGAAAGCAAATCGAAACTATACTACCTGCGTTATTTTATAGAAGGTACCAACGAATATCTGACAGTGGCTACCACTCGTCCCGAAACCATATTGGGCGATACCGCAGTATGTGTACACCCCGACGATGAACGCTACCTCCACCTAAAGGGAAAACGTGTGATAGTGCCAAGCGTAGGTCGCTCCGTACCCGTGATAATGGACGAATATGTAGACCGCGAGTTTGGTACAGGCTGCCTAAAGATAACCCCTGCCCACGACATCAACGACTACAACATCGGGCTGAAACACAAACTTGACAGCATAGATATATTCAACGACAATGGTACTTTGAACGACAACGGTATGCAATACAAAGGCATGGACCGCTTTGCCGTTCGCAAACAAATAGTGAAAGACCTCGAAGCTGCAGGCCTGATTGAAAAGATTGAGGACTACACCAACAAGGTGGGACATTCCGAACGTACTGACTCTGTTATAGAACCCAAACTTTCGGCTCAATGGTTCCTTAAGATGGAAGACCTTGCCAAAAAAGCATTGGAAGTAGTGGAAAACGATACAATACAATTCCACCCTGCCAAATTTAAAAACACTTATCGCCACTGGATGGAGAACATCAAGGACTGGTGTATAAGCCGCCAACTATGGTGGGGACAACGCATACCGGCCTATTACTTGCCAAACAAAGAAGTGGTAGTGGCCGAAACTCGCGAAGAAGCATACCGAATAGCACAAGAACGCTATGGCAACGACATCTGCACCATCGACCAAATGATGCAAGACGAAGATGTACTCGACACTTGGTTCAGCTCGTGGCTGTGGCCTATCTCGGTATTCGACGGAATACGCAATCCCGACAACGAAGATGTAAAATACTACTACCCAACCTCCGACCTTATAACCGGACCGGACATCATATTCTTCTGGGTGGCAAGAATGGTAATGGCAGGCGAAGAATATCGCAACGAAGTGCCATTCAAAAACGTATACTTCACCGGTATAGTTCGCGACAAGCTGGGACGCAAAATGTCGAAATCATTAGGCAACTCGCCCGACCCTATAGAACTGATGAACAAGTATGGTGCCGACGGCGTGAGAGTGGGAATGCTGCTTACAGCCCCCGCCGGCAACGACCTTCCTTTCGACGAGGCTCTTTGCGAACAAGGACGTAACTTCAGCAACAAGATATGGAACGCACTACGTCTTGTGAAAGGTTGGGAAATAAAAGACATGGAACAACCTCAGATAAACAAGATGGCTATAAACTGGTTTGAAAACCACCTTGCCGCAACCCTTGCCGAAATAGAAGACTGCTTCAACAAATACCGCTTGAGCGAAGCACTGATGGCTACCTACAAATTGGTATGGGACGACTTCTGCTCGTGGTACTTGGAAATAGTGAAACCTGCATACCAACAACCATTGGACAAGGCTACCTATGAAGCTACTATAGGCATATTCGAAAAACTGATGTGTATGCTACATCCTTTTATGCCATTCATCACCGAAGAGATATGGCACACTCTACGCGAACGCAACGAGGGCGAAAGCATAATGGTAGCTACTATGCCAAAGTCGGCAGGCTACGATGCCGAGCTGCTAAAACGATTTGCCACAGCCAAAGAAACCATCATAGGCCTTCGCGGACTTAGAAACTCCAAAGGCATGTCGCCAAAAGAAGTGTTGGAGCTATATATAAAGAAAACCGCCGACGACACCACATTCGACGATATGATAGCTAAACTTTGCAACCTATCCAAAATAGAATATGTGGCAGAGAAAGTGGAAAACGCATTGTCGTTTATGGTAGGAACAGTGGAATGCTACGTGCCTTTCAGCCAAAACATCGACAAGGATGCCGAACTTAAAAAGCTCGAAGATGAACTTGCCTACACACAAGGCTTCCTACAATCGGTATTGAAAAAGCTATCCAACGAACGCTTTGTAAACGGAGCACCCGAAAAAGTAGTAGCGGTAGAACGCCAAAAACAAGCCGATGCCGAACAAAAAATAAAGGCACTTGAAGAACAAATTAAAACATTAAAAGGATAATTAAAAAATAATAGATATGAGCAAGATAGTATGTGTAACCGGAGCCACATCCGGCATAGGTCGTGCCACAGCCGAAATATTTGCAGCCAATGGATACAATCTTATAATAACCGGCCGCAGAAAAGAAAAACTTGAAGAGCTTGGAGAAGAACTTGTAAATAAACACAAGATAGACCTTATAGCTTTGAACTTCGATGTACGCAGCAACGAAGCCGTAAACAAAGCTTTCGACAGTCTTCCCGAAGGTTGGAGAAACATTGACATATTGGTAAACAATGCCGGTCTTGCAGTAGGTCTCGGTCCTATACAAGAAGGCGTTATCGACGATTGGGAACGTATGATAGATACCAATATCAAAGGTCTTTTGTATGTAAGCCGCAAAGTGTTGCCTTGGCTTGTGGAACGCAAAAAAGGACATGTGTTCAACATAGCATCGATAGCCGGAAAAGAAACATACCTCAACGGCAATGTATACTGTGCAACAAAAACAGCAGTAGACAGCTTGTCAAGAGCTATGCGTATGGACATGGTACCCTACGGTATAAAGGTTACAAATGTAGCACCCGGTGCAGTGGAAACAGAGTTCTCTATAGTACGCTTTAAAGGCGACCAACAACGTGCCGACAACGTTTACAAAGGCTACGAACCACTTACAGGAAAAGACATTGCAGATACAATATATTATGTAGCTACAATGCCCGACCACGTATGTATAAACGATTTGATTATTACCCCAAAAGCACAAGCATCAGCCGGCATATTCCACAAAGAATAAAACCAACATACATACACAAACAAAGAGAGCGAAATTCAGCAATTTCGCTCTCTTTTTGTTTAATCCAATAAAATTAACTTCTAAAAGTTGTCTAAAATTATTCCTTTTCCTCGGTTTGAGTTTCGTCAGACTCCATTTCTTTACGAACTTTATCTTGTTCGCCGTCTACCAAATCTTTGCTCAACAAAAGATTGTACCACGACAATGCTTTTTTCACATCCGAAGGATATACACGTTCTTCGTCCATATCGGGAAGTACTTCCGAAAAATAAGCATAAAGTTCTCTGGTAGAAACTTTCTTGAAATCGATGCTTACTTCGCCTTTATTTTCCTTGTTGTATATGTTTCTAAACACTTCCGACAAAGGATAATCTTCGTTTGTAGTAAACATACATATCTCGCTCAACGAGCTTATTTTGTCATTCTTAAAAGCAGGAGTACGCTTGCCATCTAATAATGATTCCACAACAGCTCCGGTTTTAGTTTGCGATACTAGTTTAAAAAGACCCGGCTTTCCTGCTATCGCTAAAATATTGCTTAAATCCATCTCTAAAGTTACGTTTATATTTTTTTAATGCTTTAAAAACGCACATCAACAAAAAAAAGTATACCGAAAGCATAAAATATTTTATTTTTTTTATTTTCCCAACAAAAATCTTTTATCGTTACAAGCAATCAGTATAGAAATTTACTCAAAAATAGTGTTATTTTGTTGGGAAATCTATCATAGATTAATGTTCAATATCTGCAAATTTTATTTCATTGAATATAAGCAATATAAGGAGAAAGAAAAGATTTTTTTGCTTCAAAATGGCATATTATGTACAAAAAGTGCCAAAAAAAAAGTAACTTTGAAAATCTTTTCGGACAAGCGTTTTTGATATAAACAACTGAAAGATAGAATATAACTTTAGAATTACAAACTTAAAAAAACATCAATATATGTCAGGACATAATAAATGGTCTAAGATAAAAAGACAAAAAGGAGCAGCCGATGCTAAACGCTCAAAAGCATTCTCGAGAATATTAAAAGAAGTAACCGTAGCAGTAAAAGAAAGTGGTCCCGATCCTGATGGCAACCCACGTTTGCGTTTGCTTATGCAAAATGCCAAGGGTGTGAATATGCCTAAAGATACCCTTATGCGTGCTATATCCAAGGCTAGCGACAAAGATTCTGCCGCTTTGCAAGAGCTTACTTTCGAATGCTATGCTCCTCATGGAGTTGCGATATTCATCGAATGTTTGACCGACAACAATATGCGTTCCGTAGCCAACGTTCGCTCCATAATGAATAAGTTTGGTGGCACACTTGGAACCAACGGTTCGCTGGGTTTCATATTCGACCGCAAAGGTGTGTTCGTATTGCCTAAGAAAGCCGATATGGACTTGGAAATGCTTGAAATGGAACTTATCGATGCAGGTTTGGAAGAAATGGAAGTGGATGAAGAATACATCACTCTATACACCGCAATGGAAGACTTTGGCGCTATGGTGAAGAAACTTGAAGACATGAAGCTGGAAGTAGAAAATGCAGAGCTTCAACGTATACCAAACACTACCAAAGCTTTGGACGAAGAATCGATGCGTAAGGTGTTGAAGATTGTAGACCTATTGGAAGAAGACGATGATGTACAAGCCGTATATCACGATATGGAAATTCCCGAAGACTTCGACGCTGAATAACATTTCATTTACACAATAATATAATAGTAGGCAACCAAAAACATACACCGTTGCCTACTATTTTGCGTTTTTCACTCTCTGTAAAATTAAGGAACAATAAACTATGGCAAAATTATATTTGGTACCTACTCCGGTAGGCAATTTGGCGGACATGACCTATCGTGCCGTGTCGGTGTTGCAAAGCGTGGATTTGATATTGGCCGAAGACACTCGCACCTCCAAAACTCTGCTGCAACACTATCAGATAAACACCCCCATGCAGTCGAACCACAAATACAACGAACATCAGAAGCTGGGGCAGATAATAGACCGCCTACATGCCGGCGAAAACATTGCCGTAATAACCGATGCCGGCACTCCGGGCATATCCGACCCGGGATTCCTCGTTGTAAGAGAGTGCGTAAAAGAAGGTATAGAGGTTGAAACCCTGCCCGGAGCCACAGCCTTTGTGCCTGCGTTGGTCAACTCGGGTTTGCCTTGCGACCGCTTTGTGTTCGAGGGCTTCCTACCACAAAAGAAGGGACGACAAACCAAACTCAACTCGTTGGCGGACTGCAAATACACGATGGTGTTTTACGAATCGCCGTTCCGATTGGTAAAAACCTTGGAACAGCTGGCCGAAGTGTTGGGGGCCGAGAGAAGGGCAGTCGTATGCCGCGAGATAACCAAGCTGCACGAAGAAACGCAGCGTGGAACCCTTGCCGAACTTTCGCACCACTATGCCGAAAAAGGTGTGAAAGGCGAGATAGTAATAATAGTAGCAGGATTGGAGGAATAAACGATGAAAACCGAAGTAAACCCACACGACACCACAAGAGCCGAAGCCTTCGACTTGTGGATGACCTCGCCAATGCCCATGGTGACGCTGACCAAGACTTTCGACATCACCACGCTGATGAAAGCCTCCAAACGGTGGGGCATTAAGCTGAACACCCTCCTATGCTGGTGTATAGGCAAGGCTGCCACACAAGTGGACGAGTTCTACCTCCTGCCCGAGCAAGGCCGCTTGTTCCGCTTCGACAGCATAGCCATCAACGTAATAGTACGCAACTGCAAAGGCGGTATCAACTCGTGCGACATTCCTTTTACCCCAATACTTAACGATTTCAACCAAAGCTACCTTGGGCTTACACGCCAATGTGCCACCGAGTGCAAAAGCTCGTTCTTGGACCAATACATGATTGTAGGCACATCGGCAGTGGTGCAGACCGAACTGGACAGCATTGTAAACCAATACACCGACAAGTTTGCCAACCCCATGCTGATGTGGGGCAAATACCGCCGCCGTTGGCTACGCACCACCCTGCCCATATCCCTACAGTTCCACCACGTGCAGATGGACGGTGGCGAAGCAGCCGCATTCCTTGATATCCTACAGAAAGAAATTAAACAGATAAAGGCATAAAAACAAAGCCGAAACTCTGTGCGAGTTTCGGCTTTATATCTATCCCAAAGGCTCTCACCTGTGGATAGCAACACTTATTGTTATCTCACGGATGTGTTTAAATCTAAAATTTGATACCGTAACTTATTGAGATATTGTAGTTGTTGAACATGGCTCTCGAATTGGCGGGATAAGCCGACGGAAGTTTTATGTCTTTCTCAAAGTTTGATGAAAGAGGGCTGACACCGACACGGAATCCTAAATACGAACTGCTTGATATATTGCATATAACACCTAATTCAAACTCACAGCCTATACCCATTCGGGAAAAATTGTAGGTTTCGTGGTTGTACTCAAAAGTATTATTCATAAAGGAAATGCCTATCAATCTGAGTCCTCCAAATAGCTCAAACATTTCGTTAATAGGTTTGTATGCTCGTGTGAAAATTCCCACTTCATTATGCATCATACCTTCAGTGAAATCGTATTGAGATGTGTATAGAGTTGAAAAACGCCATTGAGCACCAAAGGCAAAATTTTTGTACCTATAGCCAAACTCCACCATTTCGAACAGCGTAGCGTACTGCTCTGTTCCATCGGCAAATACCGAAACAGCCGGGTAGTTTACATAATTAATGATGCCGACGTTTGCACCTACAATAAAACCATTTCTGTTCTCATTCTGAGCAACTACCACATTTATTGCAGAAACCAACGCAAATAAAACTGCTATCTTCTTCATTTTCTGTTTTTTCATAAGATGTTTAATTTTAATTATTTATGTTGTTATTTAATTATTGAAAAGGCTGACCTTTTCGGCTGCAAATATACACATTATTTTTGAATTACCAAATATTGTTCAAACAAATTTCATACTATTCTTTTTTCTGCCTCTACTTAAAACAATTACAACTTACCTGCCGGACTTTTTTCTTTCCATTGAAGTTGCCTACAACTTATCTGCCGCCACA
Source organism: Bacteroidales bacterium (assembly GCA_017522255.1). GTDB lineage: Bacteria > Bacteroidota > Bacteroidia > Bacteroidales > P3 > HGM05376. Next base: position 18,702 of record JAFWZP010000025.1, read on the forward strand.
CGTTAAGGCAAAATTGCATTTGCGTTGAAACAAAATTACCCACACGTTAAGGCAAAATTGCGTTATCGTAAGAAGTATAGTATCGGAACTATTATATATATACTATCAGACATGTTATAT
>JAFWZP010000002.1 GCA_017522255.1 Bacteroidales bacterium
ATATATAATATATATAAATTAAGTTAACAATATGAGGAATTTCTTAATAGAGTGGGAAAAATCAACCGTCGTACGACATGCGACATTTTGTGTTAAGTTACACTATTACAAGTATATGACAAAAGAAATAGGTGTCGCATAGAGTTATTGATAGGACGCTTATAAAATCGCAAAATAGCTTTAGTAGGCACTTTTATCCGGGTAACTTCTAAAAAAATCCACGTTCCGAAGCTTAGAAACTTCCTCGCGAGGAAGTTTTATCGTCCTCACGTAGTTGTTCGAACAACTACGTGAGGAAAATTCAACAACGTCGGGAGAGAAAAACAAAAGCCCGTTCCAAGCATAAGAATATTTTATAAGTCAGCTAAAAATCGTATCTTTGCAAATCGAAAATAAAATCACAATCAGAGCGATGAACGACAACAACAAACTGAAATCCTTTGCGTTGAGCATATTCAATCCATGGAAAAGAACATGCAAGATATTGTTCAAAATATTGATACCTATAAGTATTTTGATAAAAATATTGCAAGAAACAGGAGGGATAAACTATGTAAGTAACTTTTTTGACCCATTGATGCAGCTCATGGGATTGCCGGGCGAAATGGGCATAGTGTGGGCAAGTGCCATATTCGGCAATTTGTATGGAGGTCTGTTGGCATTTTACTCGTTGCAATCCACGGTAAGCCTCACAGTGGCTCAAGCCACCATACTTATGACGGCATTGCTTATAGCCCACTCGTTTTTGATGGAAGTGGTGGTGGTATACAAAGCCGGACTAAAATGGATACCCATAGTCCTGTTTCGCTTAGGCATGGCGGTGGTGGTAGGTATGTTTTTAAACTTCTTTTACACAGCCACCGGTCTGCTACAAGAGCCTGCCTCGCAAATAATGACATTATCGGCACCTGCCGACCAAAGCATAGCGGCATGGGTGATAAACGAACTCAAAAACTACGTTTCCATAGCCCTTATCATTTTGGCACTGATAGCAACATTGGAGATATTGAAACGCATAGGACTGATAGAAAAGCTAAACAAACTATTGGAGCCCATACTCAACTTTATAGGAATGACCTCAAAGATAGTGCCACTCACCATCATCGGTCTCACCCTTGGATTGGCCTATGGTGGAGCTCTTATCATCGACGAAACACGAGCCACATCAATATCAAAAAAAGACATCTTCTATTCGCTACTGCTTATGTCGCTTTTTCATAGTATTATCGAAGACACAATGTTGGTGGCATCAGCCGGAGGCAACTGGAGCGGAATAATACTTTTCAGGTTTATTTTTGCCTTTATAACCACTGCTATACTCATAAGGATAACCCGAAATTGGGACGACACTAAAATGGATAAATATTTCACTCGAAAAAACTTTAGCAAACAATGATACTCAAACACTTAAAAGCAGCTAAAGAAAAAAAAGACAAAAAGAAGACAAAAAAATTTTGATATACGCAAAAAAAAGTGTACTTTTGAAACGTGAAATAAATAAATTACAAACAATAAAAACTGCAATAATGGTTTTGTAATCAACCACTAAGAGCAAAAGAAAGAATCATATTTTAGGGTGTTGTTTGCGAAAAATTGTTGCAACTAAAAAAAACAGAAAAACAATGAATATACCTGAAAATTTAAAGTATTCGAGCGATCACGAATGGATTAGAGTAGAAGGCGAAGTTGCATACGTAGGTATTACAGATTTCGCACAACACGAATTAGGTGATATAGTATTTGTAGACATCACCACCGAAGGCGAAACTCTTGAAAAAGGAGAAGTATTCGGAAGTATAGAAGCTGTAAAAACAGTATCTGACGTATTGTTGCCTGTAGGTGGCGAAATACTTGAAGTAAATGCAGCTGTTGGCGATAATGGCGAAGCTTCGTTGGTAAACAACGACCCATACGGCGAAGGTTGGTTGGTAAAAATCAAAATGACCGATCCTGCTGAATTAGACGAATTGTTAGACGCAGCAGCTTACCACAACTTGATTGGTGCTTAATCGAAGTTTACAACAAGAATAAAAAAGAGAGATAACATCGATTGTATGTTATCTCTCTTTTGTTTTTGTTCATTGTAGCGTTGTAATAATTACTTCTTCAACTTCGGGCAACTTCTTTTATCAAAATTGAAAAAACATATCGTCGCCAACATTTTCATTGTTATTTCTCGACGACTCACTTAAAAAATACTGTATATCCGACAGCAATGCATCTTTCAAAAAAGCCGATAAATTCTTTTTAAACTTTCTAAGTTTGGGTATCGTCGACACATCATTGTCGCTAAATTCCATACACTCGCACAAAAACACATCAGTCATTTCGGAATATCTTTCGATAATACGTTTGGCAAAAGCAGAATGTTCGCTACCCAATATCAGCAATATCGAATTGTAATACTCCACCGACTTATCCATCAATATATTGTCGTATTTGGTTTCAATAAGAATATAATGCAATCTATATTCTTTATCTACATACATATACATTGGAAAAGGATAAGACTTACATTCATCTTCTTTATAATAAGAAAAACCTATTTCCCTCGAAAGGCTTAGTTTGAATGTATTGTTCAAACAATAAACCAAACGATAGCTTTCGCAATCGTGTTTTATACCAATAAACGACAAATCATCTAACGAGCCTGACGATGGTATAGGTTCATTTATAACTTTCTTTTTTGCCATAGTGGTTAATCTTTTGCCATTTTTTTCAAATTGTCGCCTGCCAACCTATAGATAGTCCAATCCTCCATAGGGACGGCTCCTATCGACTTATAAAACTTTATCGACGACTCGTTCCAATCCAAACATACCCACTCCATACGTCCGCAATTACGTTCTACGGCCAAAGCAGCCAAATATTTCATCAATGCCTTGCCATAGCCCAAACCTCGCTTTTCGGGCAACACAAAAAGGTCTTCCAAATACAACCCTTTGCGTCCCACAAAAGTCGAGAAATTGTGGAAATATAAAGCAAAACCCACAGGGCAACCTTCTTCTTCGGCTATAACCACTTCGGCTTTCTTTTCTACAAAAAGAGACTGATACAAGATTTCTTCTGTAGCCACTACTTCGTGCAAAAGTTTCTCGTATTCAGCCAATTTTCGTATAAAATCCAATACCAAAGGGACGTCGTTTTCGGCAGCCCGACGTATAACAAACTCTCCCATAACTTGGTATTTATTCGGTTTAATTTCTTGGACCGGTTGGGTGCGATGTTGCAGCTCCGCGATATGCAGGGCAAGTGCTTCTTGCACATGAACTAAACAACAATACGCCTACCATCAATAATCCTAATACTACAAATGTTCTTCTTTTCATCTTTAATTATTTTAATTTATATCCTTAATATTATTTTTTCTTATCTTTGTCGAGAGACTATGCTATAACAAAAAAACTTCTTTTTTATTGCCTACTAAGGCTAAAAATATGATATCACTTATTGATTTTCGTATTTCTGCACTTCGTCATAAAAAAATTCCAATTCGATACCAGCCTGGCGAAACATTTCTTCGCTTTCTTCGCCCTTGTGATATTTTCGTTCGCACACCACTCTTTTTATGCCACAATTTATTATAAGCATTGCACAAGTACGACATGGAGTCATTCGGCAATACAAAGTAGCTCCTTCCAATGCAATGCCTCGGCGTGCTGCTTGGCAGATGGCATTTTGTTCGGCATGAACAGTACGTATACAATGATTTGAAATACTACCATCGCTATGTATTGTTTTGCTGAAAAGATGCCCCACCTCGTCGCAATGTGGCAAACCGGCCGGCGAACCCACATAGCCTGTTACCAACACATGACGATTTTTCACTATCACACAGCCACTCCTACCCCTATCGCAAGTGGCACGCTTCGACGCAGTGTTGGCCAATTCCATAAAATACTCGTCCCACGATGGTCGTTTGTACATTATCTTATCCAACACTTCTTCTATCTTTTGGTGCAAGTCGTCGAAATTGCCATCGTTAGAAAACAGATAGTCGGCTTGCTCTATACACGCTTTGAGGTTTTGTTTGTTGGGGTCGTCGGATGTCATTTCGCGTTGCTCGTTGGCTATAAATGTTTCGAACGACACATTATCCGTTGACGAACCTCGTACAACTATACGCTCGTAACGCACCTTGGCATCGGCATCGATGGCAAACAAATAGAAATTGGAATGCTTACGCAGTTCACTAACTTCCAATGGTGTACGCACACTTTCGATAATACAATTCTTGCCGGTTTCTTGTGCTTGCTTATACAACTCATCGGTTATATACGACGGCGAATGTTGCTTTCGCAAATCGTTGCCCACAATAGTCATCGAATCTCTGTTTACCGGCATACCTCTACGCTCTATTTCTTTGGTAATAAAATCTCGCACCGAAAAATGTACAAAACCTTTTTCTTTTACCAAATAATCCACTATCGTACCCTTGCCTGCACCCAGTGTTCCTGTTATTCCTATAGTTATCATACTCAAACAAAGTATTAGTTTGTCTTGAAACGGAACTTTATTTCCGCCAAATCTTTATTGGCTTTTACTATCTTGCCTTTAAGACCCTGCTTATAAGCCACCACTTTTTCTTGCAACGCTTTGTCGCCATTGGCCATTATCTGCATTGCCAACACGGCAGCGTTCAATGCACCGTTTATGGCCACTGTTGCCACAGGTATACCCGGAGGCATCTGCATTATGGCAAATGTAGCGTCCAATCCTTCAAGCACGCTACCTTTGATAGGAACACCTATAACAGGCAGTGGTGTTTCGGCTGCTATAACACCCGGCAATGCTGCCGCCATACCGGCACCGGCTATTATAACTTCTATACCACGTGTGTGTGCACTCTTGGCAAATTCCACTACCTCATCAGGTGTGCGATGTGCCGATAGTGCATTTACTTCAAATGGTATCTCCATTTCATCAAAAAATTTGCATGCACTCTCCATTACAGGCATATCCGATGTGCTACCCATTATTATACTTACTCTTGGTGTCATATCTTTTTATTTTGATTATCACTAATTTAATCTATTTTGTGTTTATTATATCAAGTTACAAAGGTACATATTTTTTTTGAAATAACAAAACTACGGACTACAGACTACGGATTACAGACTAAAGATTACGGAAAAACAAGCCAAACTCACTTTTAAAAACAGGCCAAACTCACTTTTAAAAATAAGCCAAACTCACTTTTAAAAACAAGCCAAACTCACTTTTAAAAACAAGCCAAACTCACTTTTAAAAACAAGCCAAACTCACTTTTAAAAACAAGCCAAACTCACTTTTAAAAACAAGCCAAACTCAC
>JAFWZP010000026.1 GCA_017522255.1 Bacteroidales bacterium
AGGCAAAATATTGCACGATATTTTGTATTGTGCAAAATAATTGAAAAACAATAAAAAGAGTTCTTTGAAATATTTTGTTATCTCGTTTATAATTACTATCTTGGCACTAAACCAAAACGATAGTGGCTATGAGCAAGAGTAGCGGTTTTCTTTCGTTTGCAAATACGTTCCCGACAGAGCAAAGCTGTATCGAATATTACGAGCAGATAAGGTGGAATGGCAAAGTTGTTTCTCCATTTGACGAAACAGCAAAAGTGTATAAGTGTAAGAACGGCAAGTATCGCTGTGCGAACACAGGAAAGTATTTCGATGTAAAGACCGGCACTATTTTTGCTCATACAAAATTGCCATTAAAATATTGGTTCTATGCGATGTTCTTGTTCTTATCTCACAAAAGAGGAGTTTCATCCTGCCAATTAGCTCGGGATTTGGGTGTTACGCAAAAAACAGCGTGGAATATGTTACATAAGATACGCGAATATATGGACTGCGAGAACGATCACCAATTAAGTGCAGAAGTTGAGATTGATGAAACATTCGTAGGAGGAAAGAATAAGAATAGGCATAAAGATAAGAAGGTCGAAAAGTGTCAAGGGCGCAGCTTTAAGGATAAAGTGCCTGTATTCGGGATGTACCAACGCGGTGGCAATATTGTAGCAAAGGTTGTTCCAGACACCAAAGCAAAAACGCTAACCCCATTATTAGAGCAATATGTATCAACTAAAAGTAGGGTTTTTACTGATGGTTGGGAGTATGGCGATATAAACCGCAGATACGAGCAGTTATCCGTTGACCACGGTGCAGGTTTCTATGGCACATCTTATGTGAACAATGAGGGTGAATACATCGTAGTCTGTACCAACGGGATTGAATGCGCTTGGTCGCACCTTAAACGCACAATTTTAGGAACGTATTATAAGGTTAGTAAAAAGTATCTACAGCGATATGTGGATGAATTTACTTTCCGATTTAATACGCGAAACATTGGAGATTTCCAGAGATTTGAATTACTTTTGCGTAACATCGCTTGATTATGGCAAAGAAAGTTCACAAAGTAAGTTCTTCTACCGGCAAGTTGCCGACTACTCGAATACCGAAAGTAAGTAAAACGGAGTTCGATAAAATGTTGCGTGCAACTATTAAGCCGACAAAGGGGAAAGGGAAATAAAAGAGCCACGAGGGAGAGAGGGAACAGTTCAAATATTTAGTCGTTTACATTAACGAGAATTACGTCTCCCGCGACAATGTTCACGAACATATTCTAAACGCCCAAGACGTATGCGTGTGTACGCATTAACGTGGACGGGCTTATCCACTCCACAAAAGAGCCGACTTGCCGATTTCGGATAAAAATTCTTAAAATTCATAGTCTACAAAAAATTTGAAAATAGGTGAAGAATTTTATCTCCATCGTGCAAAGACTCGCCCTCGTGGTTTATCAAGAAAAAAGGCGACTTCACAGTCGCCAATTCCCTATAATTTTTTGTAGACACTGCAAAAGTAATACATTATTTTGCACAATGCAAACTTTTCACTAACTTTGTTGCAAGATATTGGCAAAATAGCCATATCGTTTGATGGCATTTAGGCTATTGTGTTCACGGTAAAACGACCAAATTTATACTACGAACATACAATAGGCACGATAAATGCCCACGCTCTATGCGTGGGTGTGCTTATGTTCGTATGGGTGCTTGGTCGTACCTTCCGTGAGTAAGTACGCCCACGTTTCTTTTTTTTTGAGTTAAACGGTTGCCATCTATGGCAAAGGCATATAGTATGCAAAATATGTTTAACTTAAAAATCAAAGATTATGGGAAGATTGTTATTTGTCGTTTTTTTGTGTGCGGTTATCTATATCGCTTGCAATAATCGAGATTCGGAAAAAGAAGATAAAGAGCAGCAAAGGTCGATAAACAGAGAGATCCAGTTGCGAGACGATGGTATGGATGAAGCTGCGAACATTGAAAGAGATCTGAGAAGAGATTATCTGCGTGGTGGCGGCTACACGTCTCCTGACGGTGGAAGACAAGTCCATTATCAAGGTTCAAGAGAACAACAAGAAATGTTGGATTTGATAGATTCTTATAATTGGTAAAAGTAATGTATAGCAAAACTTATCCCACCCATTTGAATAGGTGGGATAAGTTTATTTGATAACAAAAATATTTCAATGTAACTTTGTATATAATTACCTTTGGAAAAAGTGCGAGGATTGTTTGACCGCTGGTTACACGGTTGC
>JAFWZP010000027.1 GCA_017522255.1 Bacteroidales bacterium
AGGCCGCATAGTGGACCTTGGAGTGCTTGGCAGCCTGATGCCTAAAATATCGGTGAAAGCAGTGGCCACCAAAGAAGAATGCGACCTTTCCACCATCAAAAGCGTAGGCATACAATATGTTCCTGCCACCGACCTCACCTCCGATGCCAAAAAGATATCGATGCAGGTGATAGACATCTACGACTACGACGACGAAACCGCCCCCGACCTTCCGGACGACGACGATGAAGGCGACGACAACACCGGCGGCACCACACCGGGCGGCGGCAACGACGACGGCGGTTTCGCAGGATAAAGGGAAAGATAATTAACGAAGATAATATTCATAAGTGGAAAGGCAAACCATGCTTTGCCTTCCACTTTGGTTTTTGGGTGAATAGAAATAAATAGACTGAAAACAAATAAAATAGATAGATGAAAAAAACATTAAAAAGATTTGCAATGCTAAGTGTGGCAATGATTGTGGGTTTCGCAAGTTGCGAGGACGATTTTGGTCCGGAACATAATGGTGATAATAATGGTGGCGGCGGAGCTACGGAAGAATTGGCTACAGTTACTACCAACAATGTAACAAGTATAACAGCAAATAGCGCAATATGTGGCGGTAATGTAACGTCGGATGGCGGTAATACTATTACAGCACGTGGGATATGCTGGAGCACTTCGCAGAAACCTACCACAGAAGATGATGCAACATATAGTGGCACCGGCATAGGAAGTTTTACTGCAAATATAACAGGTTTGGAGGCAGGCACTACCTACCATGTTCGAGCCTATGCCGTAAACAGCAAAGGCACAGCTTACGGCACGCAAAAAACATTTACCACTACCACAACAGGTGGTGGAGGTGGTAGTGGCGGATCTACTACAACCACTATCAATGGACATGAGTGGGTAGATCTTGGATTGCCAAGTGGGTTGAAATGGGCTACTTGTAATATAGGTGCAAGCCAACCACACGACTACGGCAACTACTATGCTTGGGGCGAAACCACCACAAAAACGGAATATATTAATGAAAACAGCGTAACACAGGGACAATCTATGAATGATATTAGTGGCAATGCCACCTACGATGCAGCCCGTGCCAATTGGGGTAGCACATGGCGAATCTCCACCAAAACTGAGATGGAAGAATTGGTAGACAACTGTACTTGGACTTGGATTACTCAAAGTAATATAAACGGAATGAGAGTAACAGGACCCAACGGTAATAGTATCTTTCTTCCTGCAGCGGGCATCTGCGGGGGTACGTCGCGTTACTACGTTGGTGGTAATGGCTATTATTGTACTTCTACTCCCTACCAGAGCAACTATAACAACTACTTTTTCCAGCTCAACTTCTACATTGATTACCACGGTGTAGGAAAGAGAGAAGGTCGCTCCTACGGGCTTACGGTTCGTCCAGTGTCAGATTAAAGCGAAGTGTATTAGATTTATTTAATAACAAAATAAATAGAATTAGAAATGAAAAAAACATTAAGAAGACTGGCATTGCTAAGTTTTGCAATGGTATTGGGTTTCGCAAGTTGCGAAGACGATTTAGATCCGGAACATAATGGTGATAATAATGGTGGCGGCGGAGCTACGGAAGAATTGGCTACAGTTACTACCAACAATGTAACAAGTATAACAGCAAATAGTGCAATATGTGGCGGTAATGTATCGTCGGATGGCGGTAGTACTATTACAGCACGCGGGATATGCTGGAGCACTTCGCAGAATCCTACCACAGAAGATGATGCAACATATAGTGGCACCGGCATAGGAAGTTTTACTGCAAATATAACAGGTTTGGAGGCAGGCACTACCTATTACGTTAGAGCCTATGCCGTAAACAGCAAAGGCACAGCCTACGGCACACAGAAAGCATTTACCACTACCACAACAGGCGGTGGTTCGTCGGAAGAATTACCCACAGTTACTACAAGTAGTGTAACAAGTATAAATACCAATAGCGCAATATGTGGCGGTAATGTATCGTCGGATGGCGGTAGTACTGTTACCGCACGCGGAGTATGCTGGAGCACCTCGCAGAATCCTACTACAAATGATAATACAACTACCGATGGCAGTGGTACCGGAAGTTTTACATCGAATATAAGCGGTCTTATGGCAGGCATTACCTACTATGTTCGAGCCTATGCCGTAAACAGCAAAGGCACAGCCTACGGTGCACAAAAAACATTTACCACTACGACAACGAGCGGTGGCGGCGGTGAAACTATTACCGGCACTATCAATGGACATGATTATGTGGATCTTGGCTTGCCAAGTGGTACAAAATGGGCTACCTGCAATGTGGGAGCAAACATTCCTGAAGAACTCGGAAACTACTACTCTTGGGGAGAAATTACTACCCAAAGACACTCTACCGAAGATGTAAACCAAATGAGAAGTAGGTATGTGTATGAAATTAGTGGAAATGTTAATTACGATGCAGCCACAGCTAATTGGGGAGGAAGTTGGCGTATGCCTACCAAGGGAGAGATGGAAGAATTGCTAAACAATTGCATTTTTACTCATATAACGCAAGGCATAAGAGGATTAAGAATAACCGGACCTAATGGCAATAGTATATTTCTTCCTGCTGCGGGCTTCGTTGATGGTGCGTCGGGCTATCATGCTAACAATCTCGGTGGGTGTTGGTATTGGAGTTCTACACGCGACGATACCACTTATAATCCTATAGCTTGGCAACTTTATGCTTCCAGTGTACACAAAATAAGAGGAATGCTTATAAGCTATGGGTGTTCGGTTCGCCCTGTTTCAGAATAAAGCGAAGCGTGTTCGATTTATTTAATATTAAAGTTTTGATAGATGAAAAGAATATTACTTATTTTAGCTCTGACTATATTGGGAATAGCAGGAGCTTCGGCTCAAAAAAATCATAAAGAATACAAAGTAGAAACGAATGGTTATAAGTGGATAAAGGTGTATAGCACCGACTTTAAAACTGTGGGTGTGGAAGATACCGATGGGAATACCATAATACCATTGTCGGAACAATTCTCTATGATTTCGTTTATCCAAGAAGGTGAAGGCGGATATTTCAGCGTTTGGAAAAACGACAGAAATGGAGCGTATACTCTGAAAGGTGTAGAAATGATACCTCCTGCATACGACTATTTGGCGTATTATGGCAAAGAGGGCTTTAAGTATCGTTCCACCAATGGAAAATGGTATTCGCTTGGCGTGTATCTGCCGGACGAAAAGAAGTCGACAACCACGGTTGCAAACAATAATACAAAAACGACTAATGCAGATAACGCTACACACAAAAACGAATCGGATTCTGTAGTTGAACGAGAGCAAGAACCGGAAGTGTCGGAACCGGCAATAGCCAATAATCCGAGAACCACTACTCCACAGCCAACGGTGGAAAACACCTATAATACAAGAGCCACTGCCATCCCAAGCTATACAACTTCTCAAGATGATTTTGAACCATTCTGGGGCGCTTATGATGAGGTTGGTTATGGATTTGTGATGGAAGATTATTGTTCATTATCATTTATATTCGGAGTAACCTATCATTTTGCAAAAAATGTTTATGCCACATTTGGGGCAGGATATATGTTACTAAATTCAAGCACAAGGGAACGAATTTATGGTAGCACAATGACTGTAGAAGGGAAAGCATCGGTAATACCCATACATGCAGGCTTGGCATTCAGAGCCGGTAGCAAAGATTTTTCGATAGATCCTTTTGTAGGCATGGCATTCAATATCGGCGTTTCTTCGAAATCGGAAATATCTTATGCCGGAGAAAAAGAGACGTATAAAAATGAAGACTTTGGCGGAAAACTGGGAGTGGCTTTAAAACTTGGAATAAGAATAAAAATAAATGATTTCTTTATAATGGGCAGATATAACTTCCCACTAAACGACAACCAAGAAAAATTATTTACCGGACCGGACTCTTATCCCGAAATAGGTATAGGCTATATGTTGTAAATAGGCTAATGGAATATCAAAATAAATAATTACAGAGATGAAAACATTAAAAAGATTTGCACTGCTAAGTGTGGCAATGCTGTTGGCCTTTGCAGGCTGCGAAGACGATTTTGGTCCGGAACACGACCGGGGTAATAATGGAGGAGGCAGCGGTGGCGGAGCTGCTACCGGTACTATCAATGGACATGACTATGTAGACCTTGGCTTGCCAAGTGGCTTGAAATGGGCTACCTGCAATGTAGGTGCCAACACTCCCGAAGGCTATGGCAACTACTACGCTTGGGGCGAAACCACTACCAAGAGTAGTTACACCGAAGATAATTCCCGAACATACAAAGTAAGCATGAATGACATAAGTGGCAATGCTAACTATGATGCAGCCCGTGCCAATTGGGGCAGTACATGGCGTATGCCCACCGAGACAGAGATGGAAGAATTAAGAGATAACTGCACTTGGACATGGACTACTAAAAATGGTGTAAATGGTATGAAAGTAACCGGTTCTAATGGTAAGAGTATATTTCTTCCTGCTGCGGGCAACTGCGAGGGTCCGTCGCACATCGACGTTGGCGAGCTCGGCAGGTATTGGGGTTCTGCTCCCTACGAGAGCGGTGATAGCTACGCTTGCAGCCTCTTCTTCTACAGTGGCTACCACAAAGTGAATTGGGACGGTCGCTGCAGCGGGTGTACGGTTCGTCCTGTTTCAGATTAAAGCGAAGCCGCATTGGATTAATTTGATAAAAGAATAAACATAAATAGAAATGAAGAAAACATTAAAAAGATTGGCACTGCTAACTGTGGCAATGATTGTGGGTTTCGCAAGTTGCGAAGACGATTTTGGTCCGGAACATGATAGGGGTAATAATGGCGGTGGTGATATCGGTAATATCAGTGGTACAATAGCAGGACATGACTATGTAGACATTGGTCTGCCAAGTGGCACTAAATGGGCTACCTGCAATATAGGAGCAATCACACCCGAAGGATATGGCAACTATTATGCTTGGGGCGAAACCACAACTAAGAGCAGTTACACCGAAGATAATTGCCGAACATGGAATGTAAGCATGAATGATATAAGTGGCAACGTTAACTACGATGCAGCCCGAGCCAATTGGGGCAGTACATGGCGTATGCCTACCGAAGCAGAAATGCAAGAATTGGAAAACAATTGTACATGGACATGGACTACACAAAGTGGCGTAAACGGCTATAGAGTAACGGGACCAAATGGTAAAAGTATCTTTCTTCCTGCTGCGGGCTACTACGGGTCGTCGCATGACGACGTTGGTGAGTGCGGCGACTATTGGAGTTCCGAGAGCGATACCTACAATGCCTGCAGCCTCTACTTCTACAGTGGCGATCACGGTGTGGATTGGTACGGTCGCTACTACGGGCATACGGTTCGCCCGGTTTCAGATTAAAGGCGTAAGCCGTATTAGATTTATTTGAAAGATGTAATATTAATACTAAACAATAAAAAATAGAAAGATGAAAAAGTTTTTTAAAACGATTGCATGCCTGACAGTGATGGCGGCAACAGTAATGAGTGCCGCTATGGCACAAGGTGAACAAAATGCAAATGCTTCGAGCAAAAAAACAGAATTTTCTATTCACCTTGGCGGAGCTGTGCCAATGAGTGATTTTGGCGATTCGAGGGCCAACCGTGGATTGGTGGCATGGAGTGACAAAACAGAGAAGGCCGGAGCCGGAACAGGCTTTGATGCCGGAATGAAACTTAAATTCAATATACCATCGATAAATGGATTGGGGGTAATACTTACTGCCGACTTCTTCTACAACGGGCCGAACAACGATGTGAAAGATTGGATAAACGATCTGATTGATACTTACATATATGATGATGGATTTGACGATGCCGAAATAACAGCACCTAAATATATCAATGTACCCATAATGCTTGGGGTAAACTACGATTATGCCATTAACGAAAAAATAAGCGTTTGGGGCGAAGCCGGTATAGGTGCCAATATACGCAAAATAACAATGCTTGAGCAATATTTGGCAGCCGGCGAAACGGAAGTGATATCTAAACAAAAATATGATATAGCCACTACATTTGCATTCCAAATAGGTGCCGGAGTAAAATTGATGGACAAAGTAAGTCTTGGTTTGCACTACTATGCATTGGGAAGTGGCAAGGTGAAAGGAATGGCATCAGAAGAATATATCGAAAATTATGCCGGTGGCGAATACGAATATTATGATGGCGATTTTACACTTAGATACGTCAATCCCACAATGTTTGTAATACGTTTGGGTTATCATTTCTAAGAAATAGACATATCAACATAACGCAACTAACTCTTTACAACGAGTTTCGTATTCCGAAACTCGTTGCATTTTATTAAAAACAACGAAGATGAAAAATATATTGAATAAATTATCATTGCTAATGGTTGCAATGACATTGGTCTTCGCAGGTTGCGAAGATGCTTACGGCCCTGAGCATGACAGGGGTAATGATGGCGAAGGAGGCGGTGGCGGAGCTGCTACCGGTACTATCAATGACCATGATTGGGTAGACCTTGGCCTGCCAAGCGGCTTGAAGTGGGCAACCTGCAATGTGGGTGCCAACACTCCCGAAGAATACGGTAATTACTACGCTTGGGGCGAAACCACTACCAAATCATCGTATACCGATGACAACAGCTTGACTTATGGAAGAAATATGGGCGATATAAGTGGTAATGTTAATTACGACGCCGCCACTGCCAATTGGGGCAACAGTTGGCGTATGCCTACCAAAGCAGAAATAGCAGAACTGATAGTTGAATGCACATGGACTTGGACCACACAAGGAAATGTAAACGGTATGAAAGTAACCGGACCAAACGGTAATAGTATATTTCTTCCTGCTGCAGGCTACTACTACGAGTCGTCGCGTAACGATGTTGGTGAGGAAGGTTGTTATTGGAGTTCCACACCCGACGAATACGATACATACCTCTACTCCTATGGCCACTTCTTTGGCAGTGGCGGCCTTGATATGGAGGGGGAACGTCGCATCTTTGGAGCTTCGGTTCGACCCGTATCGGGAACGATAAATTATGGAACCAATACAGATACAGATACAGAAGAATTGCCTACTGTTACCACGAACAGTGTGACAAATATAACAAAAAATAGTGCACAATGTGGTGGAAATGTTACATCGGATGGCGGTGCCACGGTTACGGAACGCGGTGTATGCTGGAGCATATATCAAAATCCTACTATATATGACAATACAACACACGATGGCAGTGGTACGGGAAGTTTTACTTCTTATATTACAAATCTTTCGCCGGGAACTACTTATTATGTGCGAGCCTACGCTACCAATAGCGAGGGAACAGCATACGGTGCACAACGTAGTTTTACTACACAATCGTCTACAAATCCCGGTATAACTGTAACTTTTGGCGGTAATACATGGACAGCTACAGATTTTTCGGGTTATTATTATAATTCCTATGGAGCTATAGGCTTTGAAGCCTATGAGGTGTCTGGAAGTTTCCCGGCGGTAATGGGGGCTTTTTATGCGTCAGGAACGGGGACGTATAGTGATGCAATAGGTTCTGATTTGGGTTATAGCAACGGAATTATTTCATACTTGGAATATTGGGAAATAAAATCTTGGCCTATAAATAATGTAAATTATGGCGATTGGTGGGCAAAAAATGCCACTATCAATGTAACAGAATTAGATCTTACAGCGATGTCTGTCAGTATGAACATCAATGCCACTATGTTTGAATTTGGAGATATTGTGGTTATGAATGAAGATGGTACCAGCGGAACAATAACTCCTGAATTATTGCCTAATGCAACTACAAGATCAATGTCTGTTTCCGTTACAGATTTATGGTTATCAAATGCTGACAAATCTGTTTTTGGAAAGAGAAATTTAAACGCTAAAGAAATCGTAAAAGGAGAGAGAGTTTATAAAAGATAAATTTTCTGACACAAAACGATAAAGCGGAGCATTTAAAGCTCCGCTTTTTTTGTTTTAAGGCATTTTCTAAAACTTTAACGTTGGATTAAGAACCATTCGAACCGCTTTTGAGGTCTATATAGCATCTGATAACAATTAATGTTTAACTAAATACTATTGATATGAGAAAAAGATTATTGATTTTGGCAAGTTGTTTTGCCTTAATGTTGGGTGCTAATGCACAAAACAGAGCAAAAGAGTATAAAGAAGGATTGCAACCCGATTTGTCTTTTATCGAAAAGATGGCAACAAAGAATGGGAGCTACAGCTACAAGATGTCGAGCTATGCTACCGATGACAACTATTTGAGTTGCAATTTCTCTTACGACCAGGCACATCGCCTTGTAGCCGTAAGGCAGGTGCAGGACTACGAGGTTGTGGATTCGCTCTTTTATGACAGCGATAGCCGATTGATAAAACTTTCGGGTTGGCAAAAGATAAACGGACAATTCGAAAATGTTTATTATGTGGACTACACTTACGACGCTGCAGGCAATTTGGCCACTCGCACCAACTATAATTATTTTGATGGTTGGGAACTTGGAGGTGTTTACACTTATTCCTACAACGCCGACAATCAAATAATAAAGTCGGAATTGACTATGAGTGGTATTGTTTTTATGTGTGTTGATTATACTTATGTAGATGGAAAGTTGAACAATGAGGTGTGGTCCTACCATAGTGGAACAAAACTCGAACCCGCCGAAAAGATTTATTATTTCTATCAAAACGATAAGCTTGTAGAAGTGAAGGATAGCACAATGGGTACATACGGTTGGGAATTATTCACCACCGAAACCTATGTTTATGATGCACAAGGCAATTGTATCGAAAAACATCGCTATGATTCGTACGGCGATGAAGTGGAACGTAGCGTTTATGAGTTCGAAACCCGTTTGCTGGACGAAACTTTGATGCCTTCGCATTTCGAGATGGAAAGACCTTATACCTACACCAATGTCAACACTTATAGCAGAGAACATTGGTATACTGTAGATGATAATTTTGTGTTGCAATACGTATGCGATTATGTTTACAATTATGTTTCTATCAATGATAATGGCATTTCATCTGCCTCTGTTGAAACCTTTGCCATAGTGCCTAATCCTGCCAAGGATAGGATAATGATAGAGAGCAACGGGTTGGAAACTGCCAATATTCAGGTGGTAGACGCCATGGGTCGTGTGGTTATAACTGCCAACATCTCACCCGACAGCAGAATGGTGGATATAAGTTCGTTGGCTTCGGGATATTATTTGCTTAGAGTTGTAGGCAAAGAGGGGTATAAAATATCAAAACTTGTGGTGCAATAAGTATAATTTGGTAATAGCTTGATAATTTAAATACTTCTTCAGTTATCGGCGGGCTTGGGCAGTAGTAGTATGCTCAATTCCCGCCGATGTCGTATATTGTCTGTCGGTCGTTGCGTTATTTTCTGTCAAAGAAAGGGCTTTTGCTACTTACCGAGAGAGGTATGGCCAACACTATAGAGCAACCAGGCAATAGGTTCATATCTTTTGCCATCTTGCCTACCGAAAACATTACACGGTTGTCTACCCTGAGGTTTGCTGCCAAAGCCACTGCCGAGCCTATAGCTATGCCCATATCGTTGGCGTTGAAAAAGCATGGCACTTCGGCATATTTGGCTTTTTCGGCGCAGGTGGCAAATCCACAATAGCCACAATTTAATCCCAAGCAGCTTACTTTTGAGCCTATGAGTACTGCTGCACCGCTTTGTCGTAGGTTTTCGGCATCGCGGGCAAAGAATGCCACATCGTGCTTTTCGGAATATTGGTGCATGGCTTGGGCTATGCTTTCGAGGGTGTCGCCGGTGATTACGGCTATGGTCATATTGTCGGTGCCACGGGCTTTGGGTGCTGTGCGTGCTGCTGTGGCTATCTTTTTGGCAATATCGAATATTGCTTCGTTGCGAAAGGTTTCTTCAAATATTATCATATCATCTAATTGTTATTATATTTCCGTTATCGTCTATTTTCAGTATTTTAGAACTACCATTCTTGCTTTCGAATATGGGGAGGTTAGGCACTGCATAGTCCACCATATCTATCAACTGTTGCGGTATGTCGTTGTAGCAGTTAGGCGATGGCATGCCCGAAAAGTTGGCAGATGTACTTACTATAGGTTTGCCAAATCGGATTAGCAGTTCCTTGCAAAAATCCATATCGGGTATGCGTATACCTATGCTGCCATCGGCTGCAGTAAGAGTATTGGGTAGGTTGCAGGCGTTGGGATATATTATCGTAGTGGGGTGTTGACTTTCGTTTAGCAGTGTGGGTACTATATCCGGTATGTTGTTTACGTATTCTTTCACTTGGTCGAGGCTCGAGCATAGTATAAGCATGCTTTTATTTATGTCGCGTTGCTTAATCGAATATATTTTTTCGATGGCTTGAGTGTTTGTGGCATCGCAGCCTATGCCCCATATCGTATCGGTGGGGTATAGTATTGTGCCACCTCTTCTTAGTGTTGATAATGTTTGATTTATAATAATATCTATCATCGTTTTATTGTAGTTTGGATATGCAAAGTTACGCAATTTATTTCATTTTGTTAATAAAAACAAATATTTTTATCATAGGTTGTTGATAATCATGTAATAATAAATAAAAAAATAAAAAAGTAATTCATATAGTGCAAAAAAAGTAGATAAATTGGAAAAAAAGATGTAATTTTGCGTTTTAAAACTTTGCACTTTTTGTGTGCGAAAATTGTTTAAACAAGCAATTAATTCAATAATTATATAAACTAAAAAACAGACAGTTATGTTCAAAAATCATCCAAAAGGGCTATTAGCGGCAGCCCTAAGTAATATGGGAGAAAGATTTGGCTACTATATTATGAACGCCGTATTAGTTTTGTTTTTATGTTCGAAGTTCGGTTTAACCGACGAAAAAGCGACAACCATTTACTCGTTTTTCTATGCAGGTATTTATATCCTTAGCTTAGTTGGTGGTATTATAGCCGACAGAACACAAAACTACAAAGGAACTATTATGACCGGTTTGGTGATTATGGCTTCGGGCTATATCGTTTTAAGCGTGCCATTGATGGCAGCTCCCGGCGAATCGACAGGTATTTTGGTTCTTACTTGTGTAGCATTGTTTTTAATTGCATTTGGTAATGGTTTGTTTAAAGGAAACTTGCAAGCTATCGTTGGTCAGATGTACGATAATTTCGAAGCCGAAGCTGCCAAGAAAGGCGAAGAAGCTTTGAGAATAGCAAAAAGCAGACGCGATAGCGGTTTCCAAATATTCTATATGTTTATCAACGTTGGTGGTCTTATAGCACCTTTCGTAGCTCCATTGCTAAGAAGCTGGTGGTTGGGCGTTAATGGTTTTGAATACAACGCTGCTCTTCCTGCTTTCTGCCACCAATTCTTGGCCGAAGGTCCTGCTATGGCTGCCGAAGCTATGAGCAAGATGCAAGAGCTTATAGCTGTTGTGGCTATATCGCCGGAAACACAAGCACTTGCTGCTAGTGATTTGGCTGCCTTCTCAAATAGCTACTTGGAAGTATTCAACACAGGTATTCACTATTCGTTTATAGCTTCTGTGGCTGCTATGCTTATCTCGTTGACTATATTCTTGGCTACCAAGAAAGGTTTTCCAACTCCTGCCAAGAAAGCTGCTGTTGACTCTGTATCTTATACTGCCGAAGAAAAAGCTGCTATGGCAAAAGAAATCAAACAACGTCTTTACGCTTTGTTTGCAGTGCTTGGTATTGCTATATTCTTCTGGTTCTCGTTCCACCAAAACGGTACTTCGCTTTCGTTGTTTGCAAGAGACTTTGTAGATTCTTCTGCTATAGCACCCGAAATATGGCAAGCTGTTAACCCATTCTTCGTTATAGTTCTTACCCCAATTATCATGTGGTTCTTTGGCAACTTGACTAAGAAAGGAAGAGAAATATCTACTCCTCGCAAGATTGCTATCGGTATGGGTATTGCTACTTTGGGCTACGTATTCTTGATGTTGTTCTCAATGATGAAAGGTTATCCATCTGCCGAAACTTTCAGATTGCTACCCGAAGCCGAAGTTACAGCTCAAAAAGCAGGTTGGTGGGTATTGATAGTTCTTTACTTCTTCCTAACCGTTGCCGAGTTATTTATTTCACCTCTTGGATTGTCGTTCGTATCTAAAGTAGCTCCTAAGAGCATGCTTGGTCTTTGCCAAGGTTTGTGGTTAGGTGCAACTGCAGTAGGTAACGGCTTGTTGTGGATAGGACCTCTTATGTACAACGCATGGCCAATCCAATACGCATGGTTGGTATTTGCAGCTGTATGCTTCGTATCGATGGTTGTAATGCTTGGTATGGTTAAATGGCTCGAAAGAGTGGCTAAATAGTTAAAGATCTTTTTTTATAATAATAATTGTGTTAGGGGTTGCCTTTCTTGGGCAACCCTTTTTTTGTGTATAAATGTTGCTTGTTTCGAAAAATAGTTGTACATTTGCCTTGCTTTGAATATTGATGATAATTAAATAAACTATTGACAAACAAATATATGAATAAAATACGAATGGTGCTGTCCTACCTTTTTTATCCGCTTAGTATAATATATACACTTGTGGTGACCATTCGCAACAAGGCTTTCGACTATGGAGTATTGCATAGCTCTAGTCATAGTATACCAACCATAGGAGTGGGCAATCTATCTGCCGGAGGCACAGGCAAAACTCCTCATGTAGAGTATTTGGTACGCTTGTTGCAGAAAGAGAACTATGGTAGATTGGCCTTGCTAAGCCGTGGTTATAAACGAAAAACAAAGGGCTTTGTACTTGCTTCACCATCATCTAAAGTGGAAGAGATAGGAGACGAACCTTATCAAATGTATTGCAAACTCTCCGACGTAAGTGTGGCTGTGTGCGAAGACCGAAACACCGGTGTGCAACTTATTGGAAAGCACTGCCCTGACACTAATGTTATACTCCTCGACGATGTGTATCAGCATCGCTATATAAAGCCTGATGTATTGGTGTTGCTTACAGATTACAATATGCCTTTTTATAGGGATAGAGTGATACCTTTTGGCAACCTTCGCGAGCCTCGAAAGGGATACAAGCGTGCCGATGTTATAGTGGTAACTAAATGTCCTGCCGATATGACCGAACAAACCAAAAACAAGATTATAGATGCAATAAAACCTTCGGAAAACCAAAAGGTTTACTTTTCTTATTTGGAGTATGGAATGCCTTTGTCGTTTAGCCAACAAAGCACCATAAATATCGATGCGGTAGATGATGTGTTTGTGATAGCAGGCATAGCCAACCCTATACCTTTGGTAAACAAAGTAAAGGAAACGTCTAAGGCCTATTTGTGCCAATTTCCCGATCATCACCACTTTACTAAAGCCGATATGGAACTTATACGCAAACGATTTTTGGCTGTCAATTCCGATAGCAAAATTATTCTCACCACCGAAAAAGATTATGTGCGACTAAAGTCATCTATATATCGTAATATTATCGATGATTTACCCATCTACTATATTCCTATAGAGGTACGGTTTCATAAAAATCTTTCTCCCGATTTCGATACACAAATTCTTTCGCTTTTAAAGCAGCGATATATACTCAAGTAGATAAAAACAAAACGTTCGTTGAACACAAAGAGAACGTTCACTTTGTGCTAAACGTATTACCGGGTTTTGATTATTGGCAATTAATGTGTATATTTGCAGTCGGATATTTTTATATAAATTCAGTGGTGATACAGATTATGAGAGAGTTGAAGCTGTTTTTGATATTGTTGCTTACTTCTTTTTGTTCTTTTGCACAAATGAGCGAACCCGACAGGTGTTTTTTGTGGCAGAACAAGTGTTTGTCAAATGATATATTGCAATACGATTTATGTCTTTCTACCAAGCCTATGGATAGGGGAGGAGAGTTTGTTGGCACCGGTTTTTTGTCGAAACAAAAATACCTCAACCCGATATACGACAGAGAAGGTTTTGTGATGTTGAATATGGCTTATTCGGTAGCACCTCAATTATCGTTGGGTTTTACGATAGGAATCCTCAAAACATGGGGTTGGTTTGTTAGTGCCGCTTTTTCTACTGAGGGACGACCTAAGGCCGACCGTACCGACGAGTTTGGAACCTCGAATTATTATTTTACAGGCTCTAAGATAACTTCTCGCACTTCGCTTCAAGCCGGGGCTATGTACAGAATAAGCTATCTTTTGGCGGCAAAATTTGCAGTAGGATATGGTATGCGTAGTGTGGATTATGCAACCATGGAAAACGAAATAATAAATATCTCCGACCAAACTTTTGAGGGTTTGGACTATTCGGTGGGATTGCACCTCGATATGGGAGAGGTGGCTTTTTCGCTCGATTGGTCAACTATAGGCTTCCGATTTAAATACTCGGAATTAAAGTTTGGATTGGGATATAGTTTTAAAATAAAGAAACCATACAAGAAAAAGGAGTATAGGCTATGAAACGAATACTTATATTATTTGAGTTGGTTTTATTGGCAGTAGCGGCATGCCGCAAAGATGCTGAAGAACCCATTAATGTGCCTACTATAAACGATGAGGTGCAGGCTTTTGAAACATACGCCACCATAAAAGGAACCATAAACTGTGTCATAACCACTCAAAGGGTTGAGATGTATTTGTATACCAACCAAAATATATCTTCGCCCGATGTGTATGAATTGGAACTGATAGGAGGCAAAAGTTTCGAGATAACGGTGCAAGACTTGCAGCCATCTACCATATACAACTATCGTTTTATCCTTTACAGCGATGTGGATAAGGCAAGGGTAGGGGGTAAGAAGTTTAAGACCTTGAATGCTGATATTCCTACGGTGCACACTTTGGATATAGATACTTTGAATATAGGACTTAATAGAGCTATAATAGGCGGAGAGGTGTTGCACGATGGTGGCTATCCCATAACGGCACGCGGTATGTGTTGGAGCACAATGCCTGACCCCTTGGTTATAGACAACTATACTACCGATAGCGTGGGTATGGGCACATATTCTTCTACTCTTACTAACCTTGCACTTGGCACCACCTACTATGTGCGAGCCTATGCTACCAATCAAAAAGGTACAGCCTATGGCGATATAAAAACCTTCACTACCTTGGAGGGCTATCCCAAGGTGTCCACTGCCGAAGTAACGGATATAACCTCTTCTTCTGCACTATGTGGAGGTATAGTCCTTTCTAATGGTGGCTTTAGTGTAACGGCACGTGGTGTTTGTTGGAGCAAATCTCCAAATCCTACTTTTGACGATAACCATACTATCGATGGCATAGGTTTGGGTAGTTTTGTTTCTACTCTTATGGAACTTGAAAAAGGTACCACCTATTATATACGAGCCTATGCTATAAATAACTTCGATACTGCTTATGGCGAAGAAAGAATATTTTCGACATTAGTTCCGGATACAGATAATTTTATATGTGGACATGAGTATGTGGACTTAGGGTTGCCAAGTGGATTGAAATGGGCTACTTGCAATATAGGAGCGTCAGACCAATGGGAGTATGGCAACTATTATTCGTGGGGTGAATTAACTACAAAAGATTCTTATGTAGAGGAAAACGCTATTACTTTGGGAATTGAAATGGACGATATAAGTGGCAATGCTATTTATGATGTGGCTACTGCCAATTGGGGGTGTACGTGGCGTATACCTACTAAAGGGGAGATGGAGGAATTGGTATATAATTGTACTTGGACATGGGTTGTTCAATCTACTTTTGTTGGGATAACGTATATTGGTTATCAAGTAACAGGACCTAATGGTAATAGCATATATTTGCCGGCAGGAGGTTGTCAACGAACATCGTGGCTATATGGCGAAATTCAGGGCTGTTATTGGACTTCTACCCCAAAAGGAGAAGGTGATTCTCTTGAGACATATAACACTTATGCATACTACCTGAACTTTTTCGATATTCCTTATTCGTATCATGGTGTAAACTATAGTGGACGCAATTATGGTATGACTATTCGACCTGTGTCTAATTGATAACTCCCAAATGGTCATTAGAAAAACACAATGGTATTTATAATGACTGTTTATATAACTTTACTGTAGGCTGATTTTCGATTTTGGCGCGTAGCATTTCGCGTTTACCTTTAGGTCCGGGCAGTTTTTCGATGGTATAACCTGCGGCTTTCAGTGCACGTTTCACATCGCCTTTGCAGCAGTAAGTTGTAAGTATGGCATGTGGCGATGAGGCTTGGCGTAGTTTGTCGAATATGTCTTTGCTCCATAGTTCGGGTTGAAACTGAGGTGCAAAAGCATCGTAATATATACTGTGGTATAGGTTTTTTGGTAGGTTTATATCTTGTATGGTGCAGTGGCGTTTTGTTAGTTTAAAGTGAGGAGCAATAGAAGTTGCGGTGTCCCATTCTGAGGTGTGGAGTTTAAAAAAATCATCGCTACAATTGCCAAAGTCAATTTCGGGATATAATGTTTGTATTTCCTTTACGCATAGTTCTGCATAATTTAGTTTGTTGTATATATCTTTTGGAATTGGGTATGCTTCCACTGCGGTGTAATGCACTTGGCAGTTGTTGGCTTTGGCGTATAGGTAGGAGAGGAATGCGTTGAGGGCTGTGCCAAATCCCATTTCAAATACATTTATTACGTTTTGTGTACCTATATGCTGTGCCATATTGGGCAGTATGTATACGTGCATAGCCTCCTTTATGGCTCCGTGTGTGGAGTGGTAGCCTTCGTCTATTGCAGCAAAGCGTATAGAGTGAGAACCATCGTCGGTAATCACAAGCTCGTAGTCGTTGTATAATAAATTATTTTCCACGACCTTGCACTATTATTATGGCAGTGTATAGCAGTATTTTTATATCGGTGGTAAGCGACATGTTCTCGATATACAAGAGGTCGTAGCGTAGGCGTTCGAGCATTTCATCTACATTTTCGGCATAGCCATACTTTACTTGTCCCCACGATGTTATGCCCGGTTTCACTTTTTGTAGGAGTAAGTATTCCGGTGCCCGTTGCACTATTTGGTCTATAAAGTATTGTCTTTCCGGGCGTGGACCTACCAGCGACATTGTGCCTTTGAGTACGTTGTAAAATTGTGGTATTTCGTCTAATCGTACCTTACGCATAAAGCGACCAAATGGTGTAATGCGAGGGTCGTTGTCTTTCGATAGCATTGGTCCAAACTTTTCGGCATCTATGTACATTGAGCGGAACTTGTGCATCTTGAAGGGCTTGCCCTTTATGCCTATACGTTCTTGCGAATAAAAGACAGGTCCTTTGGATGTGCATTTCACTATTATGGCGGTGATGATATACACCGGAAGCAACACTATCATAGCCACAAGCGATATTACTATGTCCATCAGTCGTTTTACCGAGTATTGCCATTCTTCCATCAGTCTTGGATTGATAACTATAAGTGGAGAATGGAATATCGATGTTATTTTTACCGAACCGAATATTATATCTCTTGTATCGGGCGTGATTTTTATTATTATGTCTTTGCGGTCGAGGAAGTTTATTATTTTTGAAATCTTTTCGTGTTCATAATCTTCTACGGCTATTATCACTTCCTCTATTTTTTGGTCCTCTATTATTTTGTTTAGATTTTCAAACGAGCCAAGGTTTGGCATTGTTTTTTGTAGGTTTTCGTTTATGGTTCCGTTTACGGTAACAAATCCCACAAAGAAGTTACCCGAATATGTTTCTTGATTGTCTATTTCTTGGTATATTTTGTAGGCATTGTCTTTGCTACCTATAAGCAGGGTGTTGAATCCTATTTTGCGAGAATGCACACGATGCACGGTGCGAGAGGTTATGATAAGCCTACACATGTAGGTAAGCGAAAAATGTAATACAAACAGCACCAAAAACGAGGAGTAATAGTTGCGATATGATGCAATATTGTCGTCAAGCAGTAAGGCAAAGAATATTATTATTATTCCCGATATACTTGCTATTAGTGTATTTTGCAATTCTTTGAGCCTCGATTTGCGGAATACATCACGGTAAGTGCCTTGCATGGCATAAAATGCTATCCAAAGCACGGGCAGTATTATAAGACCACGCCATAGGTTAGCATCGCCAAACACCGCATTCACATCGTCGAACGAGCTGTGTTCGATACTGAATTTGCGATACATAAACAAGCCAGCCCATGCCACAGCAGACGAAAAGTAGTCGCACAATACATATTTTGATATTTGTAGCTTTTTGTTCATTGCCTATTTGTATGCCACCAATTTAAGATTATCTATATAGGTTTTGCCTTCTATCCCTTCGCTATTCGATACACGGAATGCCAATTTGAAAGTGGGATAGTAGCGGAATGTGTTGCTCCACAATCTTCCTAACTGTATGTATATTTTTTCCCAACCTTCGTTGGGGTATAGCGATATGCCATAGTATGTGGCTTCTACACCGCCCGAAGTATTTTTTGCTTTAAGACCTATCTCGAAAGGTACATTGGTCCAATAATCCATTTCCAAGATAAGAGCATCGTTGGTAGTTACCACACAGCTGTCGCGAGATACAAACGCAAGTTCTTTTTGATCGGGGCGTATGTATATCACACCACTACTGTTATCGCTACGCACGGTGTCTTTTGTAACCTTTACTATACTATCGGGACTAAAGGGGTTTGTAACAAATTGTTCAAAATATTGTTGCCACACAAAACGAGTGTAAGAAGTGTTGTAATAAACAGTTTGTGTGTCTACCTTTATAGTGGAGTCCGGCACAAGGTTAATGTCTTCGAGTACCACATCGCTATAAAAAGGATAGGCACTGCGTGTGGCACTTATGCCGTTTAGTTTTATGGCAGGTTTCAACACTATGTCGTATTTGCCTTCGCGTAAGATAGGTACACGGCATGGGAGCTCAAACACGCCTATAAGTTTGTTTTCCACATTGTTTTTTACTGTTATTTCCACAGTATTGATATTGCTGGTAAA
This sequence comes from Bacteroidales bacterium, assembly GCA_017522255.1. Taxonomy (GTDB): domain Bacteria; phylum Bacteroidota; class Bacteroidia; order Bacteroidales; family P3; genus HGM05376. The sequence continues at coordinate 18,897 of JAFWZP010000027.1, forward strand.
GCAACCTTCAAAATTCGATACCGAATTGTCTGAAGTGTTTTCTACTTTGAATGCCGATATTTCGATATATGCCGGCACAGTGGTATCGTTGGGATCGCCTTTGGTGCACGAACTTGCCAACAGAAGTCCAAATATTGCACTACATACTTTTAATACGTTTATCTTTTTCATGCAGGGTAAACGACATTTGATTGTTTTTATTGCATACTATGTTGCACAAATGTCAAAAAGAAACAATATTTTGTAGTTATCTTCGTTTTTCAAAGGTAATTTATAACGTCAACCTCTAAAAAATGCTTTGCAAGTGATTTGCGGAATATTGACTTTGTCGAAGATTTGGCATTAGCTCTTTCGAGCGTTAGCAACTTCGACGAAGTCAACAACGCAAAAGTTCTAAAAATAATATCTAATCTAGTTTGAACGCGGAATTTTTAGAAGTTGCCTAAACATAGAAAAATATGAAAGAAAGAAAATTACCTCGCTTATATCAATGTATTATAATGGATGCGGTGGGAATGTTTAGTTATTTTGTGCCCGGGTTTGGCGAAGTTTTTGATGCGGTGTGGGGCTTTGTGGCTGGTTTGGTTTTTTATTATTGGTTTAGAACCACTATAGGCAGTTTGCTATCGGGTCTCGAAGAAGTCTTACCATTTAGCGACTTTATACCATCATTTACGATAGCATACTTTTATTTTAAAAACAAGCAAAAGAGAAAACAACAAACTATTAGCAATTAGTGATTGATTCGTTTTATACCATATTCTCAAAACAAAAGAGTTATCTGTCATTGCATCCTGTATATCTTCTTTTACCTTGTGGTTGAAACATTGTTTTCATCAGTATTAGATAAATCATTAATGATAGTATAATAGTTCTTTCCGTTAAAGTTCTTTACATTACCATTCTAAAATTTCACAGTTCGTTGATTAGCACCTCTTTCGTTAGCAGTATTCTTTATGTAACCATACACATCTACTTACCATATATCTCTTCCATCCAGGTCCACCAACTTGATAGGGTTATTCGCAATATTAAATTCAATCAAGCGGTGCTCATCAGCTCCCGTTGGTCGGGTCCACCCACAATAAGCATAAGGCGATAAAGATGGATACTTATCCGCCATAGGATCCACGCTAAGCCACCCCGTCAAAATATCCGAATCGTAATACCGTGCTCCGAAGTAGGAAAAGCCTGTCTCTGAGTCTCTTTCTTTCCCGGTGAAAGTGAAACGTTCATTATACGAAGAAATTCTTTCGTTTACAAATGGTTCGCCGTATGGCATATATTGCAAATGCTGTATAGGTGTACCACTGCCGTTGGTTATCCACGAAGCACTGCCAAGGTGGTCGCTATGATAGAAATATACTGCTGAATCCATATCGCCACAGCATAGCCTATCGCTAACTTTTGATAGCAACGAGGGCTGTGTTTTTGATAGTTTATGTATGGCGAAATGTTTCATAATTCAACAGGTTTTCGGCTTGCAAAATTACACATTTATTATGTATCGATTTGATTATCACCTATCTGTATTAATCATGCACAGTTTTACGCACAGTTTTACTCTTTTTCGAACATTGGAAGAAACATCTTGCCCAATCCTGTAAGTAACCATAATGCAGATACTCCGTATTCAGTTACAAGGGGAACAATCCAATCATAGTGCATTATTTGTATTCTTGGTTCTTTTCTTTGTTTGTACAAATTTCGTTTGTCAATTCCATATTGTGTGCAAAAGGTTTGTATTCCTCTGATGTCCTTTCGCTCTTTCAAAGCGTCAAGAGCTTGAAAGAAGCGTCCTACTACTTGTTGGTCTATTTCTGTATGCATAGGTTATTGTTTTATTTGGATTATTTTTTTTGTTATCGAAATAATGTCTTCTGAAAAGTCTTTCACACTATCTACAGAAGAAATATAGCGTCTGTCAGAGATTCTACCATAAATATGATCTGTTTCAGTGTTATGCTGACATATTACTATCCATTTAGTGCTATCTGTCAGTTTACATTTGAGAATAGGGTACCATACATCGCCATCTAATCGAATCGAGGCGTATTGCTTTCCGACATCTAATTGTATTCGTTCCGGAGAAACAACATCTGAAAGAATATTTCTAACTCTCGACAGCATTGCTTGGGTTTCTGTTTCCGGCTTTGAAGCCTGGATTGTTTCTAAAGGTTTAGAACAATATTCATCTATTACTTTTTTGAGCAATGGACGAATTTGCTCACGGAATGATTTTGATGGAGATTGTCCATAAATACATTTGGCGAAATAATTTACCAACTCAATAGACGGAGTTGAAAGTTCTTTGAAAACAACATCTCTTAGATTGTCTATTATTTTCAATTCAGTTGCCATTGCCAATATTTTCTGTTCGCTGAAATTTTGTTTTTCAAACAAATTTAGCGTATCTAATGATTGTTCGGTCAAGTTTTCAATATCTAACACATAAAACGGAGTTTCGTCCATTAAGTTAGGTTTTTCAGTATCGGCATAAAAGCGATATTCTATGCCGTTTGTAAGAATGGCTATTCTTGCAGATGTAGCGACAAAATAACTTCGTAGTTGAGCTTCATAATTGTTTAGGTTCTTGTTCCAATGCTTGCATTCGACAATTATTTTTTGCTCTCCATTAATAGCAATGGAGTAATCTACTTTGTCACCACATTGACGTATGTCGCAATCCACCTCAGGTATAATCTCTTCTGGGTCGAAAATATTATATCCAAGAAGTTGAAAAAATGGCAATACAAAGGAATGCTTTGTCGCCTCCTCTGTCTTACAATGTTTTTTCAAGTTGCATATATTTTTAGCGAAAGCCATCAATTTTGTTGTCATATCTATTGATTTTGTTTAGCTTCCAATAAGCTAATTAGTCTATCTATTTGCTTATCCTTGTTTTCCAACAGGCGAATTAGTCTATCAATATCAGAATTGTTGGCAGGTTGCCCCTGTATAATGCTTGAATTACTATTATTAATAGCCGTATTATTTATTTGTTCAGCCGGTTGCTCTCTAAGCATTTCGCCCTCGCCAAGTTTAAGCCATGACTTATTTATACTTGGGAAGACGTGTAAAATTTTATTCAAAAGTGCGTCTCCGGCTATTTTATTGCCAGTACAAATACTACTCGCATGTTGCTTAGACAGACCAAGTTTCTCTGAAAATTTTGTATTATCATTATCGCAAAAAACAGCCCTAATTTTGCTAATTCTGGTTGCTAATTCATCTTTTTCGCTCATTTTCATATTGTTTTTAATAAAAAAAATACTACAAATATATTACTATCAATCAATGTATTAAAAAATAAATAGTAAAATAATTATTATTTTATTTGGTCAATAGTAAAAAACTTATTATCTTTGCACCATAAATTGAATAAAAAAACAATGCAAAAATACAAAGATTTTTTGAATTAAAAAAGAAGAAAAAATAAAATAATAATAAAATTAAAATTATGCTATAATATGGAAAAGATAATTGGCAAAAGTCAAAGAAAAAAAATCGAACGCAACAATGCAATAATCAAGGAGTTTAACACCTTAATGGCAAACGGGTCGGCAAAAACAGCCACATACGAATATCTAGCAAAAAAGTATGGACTGAAAGCCCCAGCTATATATACGATAATAAAGAAAAATAACACAGAAAAATAATCAATAATAAGAGTATGAATGTAGAATTAAAAGAAATGCGCTTAAGAAACTTCAAAGGCGTTATAGACCAAACATTTAGATTCTCTCACAATACAATTGTGAAAGGAACAAACGGAACAGGTAAGACTACTATTAATGACGGGTTCACATTTGTTCTCTTCGGCAAGGATAGTAATGGAAAAACTGACTTCGGCTATAAGAGACGTGATAATAATTGCAAAGTGGTTCACGATTTAGAATATTCAGGAGAGCTTGTTTTTGATATCGACGGCGTGGAAAAACGATTTGAACGTGTCGTTGTAGAGAAATGGACCAAGCCACGAATGGCAAAAGAAAAAGTACTATCGGGAAATGAAAGTATATATTACATAGACAGAGTTAGATGTGCGACTAAAAAGGAATACGATTTGGAAGTTGCAAAGATAGCAAATGAAGATGTTATGCGAATGATGACAGATGTCAACTACTTCATTTCGCAAAAAGATGACATCAAGAAATCAATGTTGATTAAATTGGCATATGGAGTGTCTGATATTAGTCAAGCTGACGAGGAAATAGTAAAAGAAGTATTATTGGCGAATGAAGATTTAGCTGATTTTATTGCGGAGCTCGGAGGCGTACACGTCAAAGACTACAACATTAAGATTGCAACTAAGATTAGAGCCATCAAAGAGGAAATAGAACAAATTCCTACTAAGATAGCAGCTAAAAAAGAAACCATGCCACAAGAAGAAGATTGGGATAGTTTAGAGGCTGTAATCAACGAGAATAAGAATATCTTAAACAATATCAACGAGCAAATCAGCAATGATAATGCTCGAAACGCAGGAGCTACTGCGAGAATTAATCAAATCAAATCAAATATATCTAATAAAGAATATCAGCTCTTGCAGCGAGAAAATGAGATTAGAAGCCAAGTTACTAACGAGGAATTTACTACTAAGCAAAAAGTTCAGAACATCGACATTGAGATATCGAGACTGACTACAAGCCGAAATCTTGACCAGCAAAGATTATCGAGCGACACATCACGCTCTAAGATATTAGAAAATCAACTAAAAGAAAAAAGAAAACAATTCGAGTTGATTAGAAGTGGTAATTTCGTTTTCAATGAAGAAGAAAGAAAATGTCCGACCTGTGGACGAGACTACGATTCAGAGCTTTTGCAAAGTCAAAAATTGCAAGAAAATAAAAGTCAAGGATTAGCACTAAGAAGTGAATATGACACTTTGAACCAGGAAATAACAATACTCACACAAAAGATTGATGTAGCTAACAATCAAATAAACGACCTCATAAGCCAAAAATCAGAAATTGCATATCAACCCAAAGATGTAAGTTCTTTAATTGATAAAGACGCAAAATGTCTTGAAATAAGAAACGAAATAGCAGTTTTGAAAGAACAATTAGAAATAAGCAAAACTTCGACACAAGGATACACAAGTGGATTGATTGACGAAAAGAAAGCTCTTGAAGTCAAAATACAAGACCTTACCAAGAAATTAGGACAAAGAGAGATTATCGCTACCACCAACAAGCAAATAGATGAGCTTACCATTAAGCAGAATGCTCTAAATGAAGAACTTGCAAACCTTGAGCAAAAACAAGAAAAAGCAATCGAGTATCAGAAAGCAAAAGATAGACAACTATTAATGAGAGTAAACAGTCTATTCAGCATAGTATCTTGGGACTTTATCACTGAACAATACAATGGCAATGACAAGATAGCATGCAACTGTTATGTAGAAGGAATGCCGTACCAAGAACGCAACAGAGCAGGGCAGATAAACGCAGGTTTAGATATTATCAATGCTATATCGAGGGCTGAAAACGTACACCTACCAATATTTATCGACAATGCAGAAAGTGTAGTTGAATACATTGCCACGGACAGCCAGAAAATACTTTTGAAAGTAGATGAAAATTGCAGTGTATTAACCTTTGAAAATAAGTAAGAGAATGAAAAACATCAACAAAAATACAAGAATTATCGACCTTACAGTTGGCGAATTTGAAGATTGGATTAATGGTATTATTTCGGAAAAAACATCAGAAGCCATCAAAAGTGAAAAAAAGTATGTGTATGGGATAGTTGGCATAATGGAACTATTTGATTGTTCACAAAGCACTGCACAACGATTAAAAAATGGCAAAATTAAAGACGCTTGTGTTCAGTACGGGAGAAAGATAGTAGTTGATGTAAATAGAGCAATAGAATTATTTGCAAAGAACGAGAGTGTTATAAATTAAACCAAATATAAAAATGGAAGAAAATAAACAAGAAATGTTGCAGCCGACATCGCAACAAACGGTAACAAAATTTGATTTTTTCGATTCAAATCAGTTTGCTATAATGCAAAGGTATTGCAAGATGTACGCAAGTAGCGACCTTGTTCCGGATAGTTACAAAATTACTACGCCGGAGTCAGAAAACAAAGCCATAGGAAATTGCATGATTGCAATGGATATTGCACTAAGAATAGGTGCTTCCCCTCTTATGGTTATGCAAAACATGGTTCCTATATATGGCAGACCAAGTTGGAGCAGTAAGTTTTTAATTGCTACCATCAATGTATGTGGCAGATTTAAGCCGCTAAAATACAAGATAGAATATGTTGGTAAAGTCGGAGTTGTGGATTATGTAGAATATAACACTCAGTGGGAAACAGGAGCTAACGGGCGTACATACAAAAAAACGACTCCGAAAACAGTGCAATTTGATGGGACTAACATTGAAAATATCAGATGTACCGCCTATACCTCAGAACGAAACAGTGATGAGATATTAGAAGGAACACCGGTTGACTTGGTGATGGCAATAAAAGAAGGATGGTACACCAAGGCGGGTAGCAAATGGCAGACAATGCCATTGAAAATGCTAAAGTATCGTGCAGCTTCTTTTTGGGCCAATGAATACGCTCCAGAAATTTCGATGGGTATCTATACCACGGAAGAGAATGAAGACATGGCAACAGTGGACGCAGAAGCAGAAGTTCTGCACACCAAAATCAACGAACCAAGGGTAAAGGTGGAAATATCTAGAAAATCATCAGTAGAGCACCAAGAACCACAGCCAACGCCTATGAAAGTTTCTGCCCAAGATGCAGAGCCTATACAATCACAAGGCATTGCAATAGATAACGATTGCGGATATTAGAATAAGTTCGTGATATTTAGACTGATTAATGTACTTTTTGTGGAATGAGTGGCATGTTGGTTGCGTAGTGATTACCGGAGTTCGACTCTCCGCACTCATCAAGTTTAAGAAAAACAAGATAGATATGAATATAATATGTTACGGCTCGAGTAGCAAAGGAAACGGATATATACTTCAAGGTCAAAAACAAACGCTTTTGATTGAAGCAGGCTTACCTACGAGTAATCTGAGAAAGCACATTAAAGACTTCTCAGCAATACAGGGATGCTTAATATCACACAAGCACGGAGACCATGCAAAGTACATGGGAGACATCATGAAAATGGGAATACCTGTTTATACCAATCAAGATACTTGGGAAAACTGTAGCACTTCCACCAAAATTGGAAGTCATATTGCAGCGTTAGAGCAAATAGAAATAGGCGAGTTCAGCGTTATCCCGATGTATGCAAATCACGATGTGCCATGTTTCTCATTCCTTATCAATCATGAAGAAATGGGAAATTTGCTATTTATTACAGACAGTTCCGGATTCAACTACACATTTGATGACATTAATCATGTGATGATAGAATGCAATTGGTCGGAAGAATGTCTTCAAGAAGCATTGATAGAGGGACGAACCAATGAATATGTGGCACGCAGAAGCAGAGAGACACACATGGGATTAGACGTAATGCTTGATTATCTCAAGTCAGAAGACTTGGCAAAAAACACCAATGAGGTTATTTTATTACATCTAAGCCACGAAAATTCAGACGAAAACCAATTTATCAAAATAGTGTCGGAAAATCTGAACAAGAAAGTCTATGTAGCTAAAAATGGACTTAACCTAAATATCAATCTTAATTAAATCATGGAAACACTTTTTATTCAGAAGAAAGAGGGAAGATATGACCTTACAAAGCTGTTCGAGCATTTGAATATCTTAGCCGATGGCTTCTACAGAATAGAAGTTCGAAAGATACGAAAAAAAAGAACACTCGACCAAAATGCCTGGCTGTTTGGATGTATCTATCCTATGCTCTTAAAAGCCTTGAATGACGAGGGATGGGAATTTGTGACCACTCAACAAGTTCATGAGTTTTTTAAGTCTATGCTTGGGAAAGAAAAGTTTGTAAACAAGCACACTGGCGAGATAGTTGAAATTCCACAATCTACTGCAGAAATGAATACAGTACAGTTTGCCACCTACTGCGAAGAACTTAGAAACTACGGACGTGAGTATCTCAACATCGAGATACCGGAACCAAACAAATTGTGGAACACAAGCAGGGAGGTAATATGAAAAAAGATGCATACTATTTTAAGCACGACAGTAATGCACGTAACGATGAAAAATTGCTCGTTGTTCGCAGAATGCACGGAATGGAGGGATATGGCACATATTGGGGCATAATAGAAAAACTCAGAGAGTCGAAAGATTATACTCTTAGTAAAGACTACGATTCGATATCATGGGAATTGCGAGTAGATGAAGACATCGTCAAAAAAATAGTTGAGAACTATGGATTATTCACAGTAACAGACGATAAGTTTTACTCAGCAAGATTATGTGGAGACATGGTCGAATGGGACGAGAAAAAAGAAGCTCGCAGACAAGCCGGAATAATTGGAATGCAATCGAGATGGGGAAAGAAAGACAAAGAAGAAAGTGAAATCAAAGTACTCAAGGAAGAAGTTGTAACCAAAAAAACCAAAGAAAAAAAATACACCAAAGAAGAAACGAAACTACATGGCGACTGCAAAAAATATTTCGATGAACTGTATAGACGATATAAAGGCATTGACTTCTATTGGTCAGCCAAAGAAATGACAGCAATAGTGAATATTATTGCTCAAATCAAATTTTATATGAAAGAAGAACAACGAAACGACCTTGACAAGGTTTTTCTGAATTTCCGGGCTTTCACAGATAGCCTGTTTGCACGAGGTGGAAATTGGATCACGAATAACACTTCACCCTCAAACATCAACAGCAAGTTTAACGAGATTTATTCACAGCTAAAAAATGGAAAAGATGGAAACAAATCAACAGCTAACAGTGGCAATGCACGAGACAACAGAGATTACATTGCCTCCCTCGCTGGCAATATACGGAGTGGGGCAGATAAATAAAACATTCGCAGAGGTTCGCACCATTAGCGAGGCTTTACAGTGTAAAGCACCATCATTGTATAACTTATCTAAGGAAGTAGATAGAAATATGCTGGAAACTCTGCTTAAAATGCACATAGTGGCATTGGATATTTTCCTCAAGCAGAAAGATGGGTTAACAATAGAAGAAATAGAGTTGATAGTTGACGAAATAATGTCGGCATATAGTCATCTTACCTTTGCCGATATCAATGTTATTTTTCGCAATGCAAAGATTGGGAAATATGGCGACTTGTATCAGCAATTATCTTGTGCCAAAATAATACGATGGTTCGAAATGTATGCCAATGAGAGAGCAGACAAAGCTTTAGACGAAAGTCTGCGAGACGAGAGAGCCGAAAACGGAATAAAGCCAGACCCAAATACACTTAGAGGGCTTGGATATAAAGTTGACGAAAATGGAAATCCAATTTTAGATGAGAGAGGTAGGCCTATGCTTGATAAAGATGTCATCAAAGAAAACAACGACAAGCGAAAAGCCATCGATGAAGAACGAAAACGAAAAATTCAATGGCAGATAGATAAAGATAACGGTTTTATGAAATGGAAAGCAGAATACTTGAAAACAGGAAAATTATAAGATATAGGGAAGAAAAAATATTACACCTTATTCTTAAACATAAGTGGTACGATATGATAGCCACAGGTGAAAAAAACCGAAGAATACAGGGAAATTAAACGCTACTATGAAAAGAAGTTTTACAATAATGACTATACCCACGTTGTGTTTCACAAAGGATACACAAATACAACAATCAAATTCAAAATAGAAGACATAACCATAGGTGAAGGTCGTCCCGAATGGGGTGCCGAAAAGGGTAAAAATTATTACAAAATAATACTTGGAGAAAGAATATATGAGTAAAACAAAAATAGAATGGACTGAAAAAACTTGGAATCCGATAACAGGTTGCACCAAGTATTCACAAGGCTGTGCCAATTGCTATGCCGAAACTATGTCAAATAGGCTTAAAGCTATGGGATTGGATAAATATACAAATGGGTTTAAGCTGACACTTCATGAAAATGAATTAGAACAACCTAAAAAATGGGGGAAGCCTCATATGGTTTTTGTTTGCTCGATGAGCGACCTCTTTCATAAAGATGTACCTTTTGAATTCATCGATAAAGTTATGGAGGTAATAACAAGAACACCACAACACACATATCAAATATTAACAAAGCGTGCTGAACGTATGGCAGAATATTTTGCGACAAGAGAAATTCCCCAAAACGCTTGGTTGGGAGTAACTGTAGAGGCTCAAACTTCAAAGATTAGGATTGACATCTTGCGTACTTTGGCTGCACCGATACGTTTCCTATCTTGCGAACCATTGTTGGAAGATTTGGGGTGTTTGAATTTGGATAACATCGATTGGGTAATAGTAGGTGGTGAAAGCGGACCAGAAGCCCGCCTCATGAAAGAAGATTGGGTATTGGAGATAAAAGACCAATGCGAATCTCAAAATGTACCTTTTTTCTTCAAACAATGGGGTACATGGGGTAGAGATGGAGTGAAACGAAACAAGAAAGCCAACGGAAGCCTATTGAGAGGAAAAGAATACAAACAAATGCCAATAAGCCATGAAAACCGAAGCAATAATTAAAGAATTGGTCGATATGCAGAAAGACCTCCGAGAAATGAAACGCTGCATGGGAATAATGAACACTCGCTACAATTATCTAAACCATAGAGTAAACACTTTGAAACGGAGACTTTCTAAGTCTATAAGAAACGAACAAGTCCAAACAAAAGCTTACTCCAAAGATGATAGACAACTATCATTAGGATTCAAAGAAAACAATGTGAAATTATTAAAAGAAAAGAAATATGAAACCATTTGATTACGAATTAGCAAAACAAAAAGGTGTAAAGCTGTGCACCGTTGATGGCAGAGCCGCAAGAATAGTTTGCCATGATATGAAAGGACACCCCAATGATATGGTAGTTATAGTAGAAACGAAAGATAGGAATGAAGATATTCCATTAGTGTACTATAAGAATGGATGCCCATACAGTGCCGGTAAAAATTTTCATTTGCAAATCCTTTCCGAAACCCGATACTTGAACGTGTTTCAAAATGAAAAGGGTAGCTACTACACCACAGGAAAGCTACACGAAAGCGAAGACTTGGCAAAGAGTCTCGAAACTAACGAAAATGGTACTTATGTAAAAACGATAAAAATTGAGATATAATGGAAAATTTAATTGAAAACGCTCAACGTATTATAGAACTTAATCGTGAAGTAAAAAACCTTGAGTCAATTTGTAAAAATGTGTCAAATGCAGATATATGTAGAAAATTTGACTTGGAATTTAGTGTATCGAAAGGTGCTGACAACTACACTCTTTACATTTATGACAGAGAACTAGTAGAGTTTATCAAAACATGCGTACATGAACATTATAATAAAAAACTCGAAAAGCTAAAAGAGGAATTAAATCAGTATGTAATTTCAAAGAAAATATAGACATGGAAATTCAAGACATTATAAATAGCGATAGAGTTATTGACAGCAATAGAGGTATATGTATGGATTTGCTTTCTTTTATGAGAAAAGACAAGATAACAGACGCAGAAACCTACTTTGGCAACATAGCCGAAGTAAGACGAGGTAATTGCCCTTATAAAGGGAGCTGCACGAGATATAAAAACACTACATTTGCACATAAACTGCAAATAACCGTCAAATAAATAACCAACAAAGTATTAATACATTGCAAACAAAATGGATTTGCTTTGTAAACAAAAATGAAAACAAAAATGCAAACAAAATCAAAACCATTTGAGATCGGCGAAAAAATTTACACTCATTGCTTCGAGGGTGGTGAACCTATTGTAATTGAAGATAAAGTTTCAGAAATAATAGTAACGTCCCACGATAAACGCATATATAACACCATTTCCGCAAGCGGGCTTAGTGAAAATCAAATTTACAGGACAGAGCTTGAAGCGTATCTGAGCCTAAAAGACGAGTTAAGGGATATAATAGCATTTTATGCCGACAATTTAGTAAAGGTTAAAACCAAAATCAAAGAACTAAAAAAGCAAGAAAAAGATGAAAGAAAATAACGAAAAAATTGCAGTAGTACCAAGTGCAGAAGCATTGGAACATTTGCATTGGGATTATAGATTTGTTGCAAGAACTATAGCAACTATGCACGAAGAAGACTTCGTAGATGAAAGTACAGGTGAAGTGGTATCGGTTCAAATTAAGGATAACATCTTGTTTGAACGAGGTCATGAATTGTCGCAAGATGACATCAGTTTGCTACTATTCCATTTTCAAACGGGAGACCTAAAAGAAGTACATTTGAGCAATCAACAACGGTATGCTCAAGTAGCAGGAAAAGGCATGACCTTATGGGTTGTCAAGGCAAGCGGAGTAAAGAATGTAAAAATAATGCTCAAAGCAAAAACGGCTTCTATAGCTTACGAAGTTGCCAAAGACTACATAGAACTAAACTATAAGGGAACATTCGTTATACAAGGAATAAAAACATTTGCCGACAGCATAGTTCTTGAGCCGGAAGAGAGTGAAACAAATATTTCGGTAGATAGATATTGGTATAGATTGATAGTGCAACAAGAGTACGAAGATTGCGGAGGTTCTGAGTTTGAATATTCCTTTGTTGTCTATGCCGAAAATGCAGATGTGGCAAAAATGCTTATTGATAGATATTTAGCTAAAAGGAAAACAGAGGATAAAGACCTTGAACCTATTATTTTGAAAACTAAAACAGCTTCGGTAATAAGTTGTGATGTAGTTGTGCCATTTGATTTTTGCCAAGCATATAACGACGAACACAAGGAGGAAGAATGAGAAAGGGCACGGCAATGCGTACTATTACCACCAACGAGTGGACCGATGCCACCACGCACAAGCCTTGGCAGGGACGCGTAGTAATAGTACGCACCTCCACCGGAGCAATGCTATTGGCAAGGTGGAACGGAAAACTATGGATAAATGCAACTCAGATAAGCTGCATTGGAGACATTTACATACAAGAAGAGATAACACATTTTTATATATTTGAAAAATACATTGACAATGATGAAATTAAAGAAGTTTATACGCAAAATGTTTAGCACCGACTACCGCATGGCAGTAGAGGCAAAAGGGAAGATAATCAACATATATGGTTTCAACACAAAACAGATGAAAGGCATAGCCAACCGCACGCCCAACCTAAGCCGATGGGCCCTGTACAAAACAGGGCCACTATTCTTGCCGGAACGAGAGATAGACAGCTATGTAAAGGAGGGAAACCAATGAACCACTACGAAAGCAAACTACAGCAAGCATGCGTAAGGTACTTCAGATTGGCATATCCCGAATATGGATATATGTTATTCGCAGTTCCTAATGGTGGATCAAGAAATGCAGTTGAAGCGCGAATATTGAAAGCCGAAGGAGTAGTAGCCGGTGTTGCCGACCTCATTTTGCTGGTACCACGCTCGGGGTATGGGTCGTTGTGTATCGAAATGAAGATTGGAAAAAACACCCAAACCGACAACCAAAAACTATGGCAACAAGAAGCCGAAAAAGCAGGAAACAAATATGTGGTGGTACGCCGTTTCGACGACTTCCGCCAAGTGATAGAGAAATACTTAAACGAACAATTATGATGAAAAAAGGAACAATAGAAATACCATTGGATTTGGCAAGAAAGTGGTATAACAAAGAATGTGATATAATGGATATTCTACAAAACAAATTGAAAGAACTTGCATTGCAAGCCTACGATATAACGGATCTTGTAGAAGATTTGGCGTATTTGCCCAAAAACATAGAAGAAGCCTGCGAACGGCTACACTCCGACAATGACAATAAGGCATACGATGCTCTGAAAAAGCTACATAAACTTAGAGACATATACCGCAGTGGTTGGGAACCGGACTACAGACAGCAGGCACACAGCCCGAAATATTCAATAATCTGCGTAGAAAGCAAGATACGAAAAGATTTTACACTTGCGAAACAGTGTTTTTTAAGTTTCCCCACCGAAGCACGGAGAGATTTTTTTTATCAAAACTTTCTTGATCTTATAGAAGAAGCAAAAGAATTTATATAGCTGTTAATTACTTTTTCATGAGGTGCGTTTCTGCCCGGCATTGGAGCAGAACGCACTTTTTTCATATAGGGTTGTTCTCTAAATGATCGAGCATTATAGGAATATATTCGCTCTTGTAGAACTTTTGTTCTTTACGTTTGTTCCAATGAGCAATGTTGTCGTTTATGGCCTCCAACTTTTCGGGACGTTGCATATTTCTTATATTCGTATGCTGTTCTTCGTTGAGTATATAATCCACTGTTGATAGCAGTTCCAACGAAAAATAGTCGTAAAAACCACGAAGAAATTCTTTTGTGCGGTTGGCAATATCCTTATATCTCACGTTTTCGGGTCTATTCAAATAAGAATTTACACATTCGGCGGTATCGTCCATCAACCATAGATATTCGAAAGGTTTGCTTTGCATTCCCGCCATTCCTTTTATGTAGCTTCCATTTAGGTAGTACATCACATGGGCAATCTTACCGCCCGAATATGGGCCATAATATCCCGGCACGAAATTTATATTAAACTCCTTTCCTGCACCAAAGCGTTGTAAAAAATACACGGCTTTTTCGGCTGTAAACAGCGAAATAAACTCTTCGTAGGCTACCACATCGCAAAGTACATCGAGCAACATAGCCCTTGCAGGGGTTAGTTTTACGCGTTCGGCTTTCATACGTTCTATTATAGCATCAGAAGGTTCGTATAGTCGCACATCGCAGTCTATATCGCCAAGGGTATCTATTATCATTTGCTTCACACGGTTCCAATCCAAGCCGCCATTGTGCGACCCAAGAGGTGGAATAGCTATGGAGCTTATACCTCGCAATTGTATTTGTCTTTTCAGTTCGGCAAGTCCCTTTTCTATATATTCATATTCCGATGGTTTTCGCCATGTGGTTTTGGTGGGAAAATTTACTATAAGTTTCTTTTCGCCCAAAAGCATACATTCGGTAATGATGAGTTGCCCGATATTGAACAATTTATCTTTGCACGCTTGGCGGTAGATGTTATAGTTATCGGGAAACATTTCTTTGAATTGCAATGCAATACCCTTGCCCATAACGCCCACGGTGTTTACGGTGTTTACCAATGCCTGTGCACTGTCGTTAAGTAGGTCTCCTTTTACAAATGTTATCATGGCTTAATAATAAAAATTGGGATTTACTATTATTTTCTTCTCATCAATGTCAAAACCTATCATTTTAGCTTTGGCATTTTCGTTATAAACAACATATCCGCATATATAGTCTTTTGCCAGCTCTTCTTTTATAAGCAATTCGGCACTTTTGCGACGCTTTAGGTCGATATCGTCCTCATCGTTCCAGCGTGTAGCATACACATCGTTGTACGATACATATTGATTCAGCCGTACAAGGTCGCTTTGCTTATAAAACTTTGTGATTCTACTGCGAGCATGACCATTGGTAAATATACACTCTATGTTGTTGCGGATAATATCTGCTATCCTTATCACACAATACACAATATCTTCCGGCTTTTGCTTCTTTACAATGTTGTTTCCATGCTGTATAACGTATAGCATGGGAGAGCGAGGACCAAAATAGAAAGGAATATATTCCGAAAGGGTTACTCCGTGTACCGGTGCTGCGTTTCGGGCGTTGATTAAAGTAGTATCTCCAATAGGCTTATATGCAGTACTGGCATGAGGCGAATATGGCAACACAAAACCCACATCTTCAATATGAGGAATATTGTCGATATGCACAATCCTGAAACCATATTTTATACTTTTTTGTTCCATTGTAATGTGTATCAATTATTTGGTTTTGTATTGTTTACTATATGTTAGTGTATTGTTCTGTGTTCTGCAAAGGTACGAATTATTTTCAGTATATCAGTGTTTTGAATAAAAAACCATTGTTAAAATATGTTATAATAATATATCTACATAGGAAGGAGTGTCGCATTGTGATATTTACCCGACTTAACTCAAATATTTCTGAGAGTTAAGTATTGCATACGTTATGACTTAATTCAGTATATATACAAGAGTTAACTCCGAGAAAGCTGCGAGTTAAGTCAAAAAAAAGCAACAGACAAAAAAAGGTGTCGATAAAATCTACCGACACCTTCTCAAAAATGATTACACAAAGGATTTACCCTACAAAGTCGCCATTGTCATTGCCACCCGAACCGCCTTGCGAAGTGTTGCCTTCATCGTCATCTTCCAAGTCGTCCAAAGCCGAAGAACCTACTTTTTCGTATAGTTTCTTGTCGTGATCCACTATCTTGTACACTCCATCGAGTTCCAATGTGGCATCGTTCACTTTTTTCAACAGTTCGCTGTTTGGGCGAAAACGAATGTTTATTCCCTCCAGCTGTGCCATTCCTGCCTCGGTATTGCTATCCACTGCCTTTGATTTGGTGGTGGGGTAGAAAATACCCACTTCGCCAAGCTTTACGCTGTAGCCCAAGGACAGATAATGCCCTATGGTTTGGCAGCAGCTTTCCAGTGCCGACTTGATGGTGGTTCGAGGAATCATGGTGTGGTTGTGGCAAAAATTCACCACGTCCTTTTCGCTGATAGTACCCGAAAGTACAGTACGTAGAACATATTTCAGTTCTGTTTCGTTTGTGCCAATCTTTGTTATTGGCATTTGTTTTGAAATTAACTTCATTGCTCTGTTGTTTTAGTTTGTAATTTGTTTTTTGCTTCGTTTATCGCTTGCAAAATTACAAACAAAAACTAAATCTAAATCTTCTATTTAATTTGTTAGTTATCAACAGTAAATTTAGAGTTAATTCGTGATTTTTCAGTGCCATGAAAATAGGCAATAAACTATTCGCAGTAAATCAATAGATAAATAGAAATATGACACTAAATAAGTGTTAAAAAATGATGGGAAAAGTTTTGTTGATAATATCAAGTTGAAAAATAGCCTACAAATAGCAAAGCACCACTTTGTTAGCGGTGCTTTGTATATAATTTTTGGGAAAATTGCTCATTTTCTTTTTTTAATCTTTTGACCAAGTTTTGCCCTATCTATATATTTTGGTTTCTTTGATTTTCCTGGCTGTATTTCGTGATATGGGTCGAAGAACAGTGGATATATATAACCATCGCAACCCAACAGAAAGTGTATTCGAGGCGAACGTACATCTGTATTTCTATCGGCATTTCCTTTTTCGTCGGTGTATAGACCAAAATGGTACATAAATTCACGAAAATCGTAAGGATCTACATCTGGAAATATTGTCTGCAACGCCTTTTTGATATTTTCATTTATTGGTGTAGGATTCAAATGATACTCTTCTTTGTTTTTAAACAAGTCACTCAATTTATTATTGGCGAATTTTTTCATTATTTTGAAATACTCCAAAGTATCTGTAGTATTAAATTTTTGACCAAATCCGTATTCTGTTTTATCTATATCAATAAGAGGGTAACAAACTGTTACATGATAGTTAAGAGAACAGTTCAAATCTTCTTGCTTAAGTTTTCTTATGGAAGATAATTCTTTTCTTTGCTTTTCAATTTCTGCTACACTTAAATCCGTAATTGCAAATTTATTTCCCATTATGCGTTTGCTCTATCGTGACGTTCTTTATAATAGTTATACATTACATCAAGAGAAATATCTTCTTGAGAATATTCAAAAGGCAATAAGCCTTTACGAGCATCTGCCCATGGGCTTTCTACATGGGTTAATAAAACCAACTCATTCTGAGTTTTTGAACCATATAGAGTTAGGATAGAATCTATGCATTCCACATCGTCCTGTGTAAGGTGCATTTGTTTTACTAGAATGGTAGCCTCATCAACTAAATTTTCTTCGGTACAACCAAAGTCTTTGGGTTGCAAATGAGTACGCATATCTACGTTCTTTTGCTTGTATTCTTGATATATCGTAGGATATACCGGACCATTAACCCATGCTTGAGGACATTCTTTGAACAATGAATTTTTGCGACCAAAAAATACCATATACCACGATTGGGTGTAGTATAATATTTTTTGAAGTTTAAGCGGACTAACCGATAAACCTTTTAATAGCAACGATATTCCTAAGTAACGTGCCACATCGTGTATATTTCTCATATTATCCATAGTATCTTTATTATTATTATCATTATGATTATCATTA
>JAFWZP010000028.1 GCA_017522255.1 Bacteroidales bacterium
ATTAGCTGTTGTGATTTGCTTTTATTTTCGTATCTTTGCAAAGTCTTAGACAACGGTACAACAACATACTATAGTATTAGAGTGGTTGTGATTTGCTTTTATTTTCGTATCTTTGCAAAGTCTTAGACAACGCTAAAAGGAGAAACGAAACGCCTTATAATGTTGTGATTTGCTTTTATTTTCGTATCTTTGCAAAGTCTTAGACAACTGTTGCCGGTATACCCGATGAGTTATGCAGTTGTGATTTGCTTTTATTTTCGTATCTTTGCAAAGTCTTAGACAACAAGATGTAATCTGCGACTTAGACGTTTGCGTTGTGATTTGCTTTTATTTTCGTATCTTTGCAAAGTCTTAGACAACAAAGAACAGCTATCAAACGTTTGTTCGGTTGTTGTGATTTGCTTTTATTTTCGTATCTTTGCAAAGTCTTAGACAACACGAAATGGGTAATTGATTGCTATAAAATCAATTACCCATTGTTTTAGAAATAAAAAATCCGCCCCCAAAAGGTGTATTTTTGTATAGCTGTGTCTCCTTTTTTCTATCCTAAATTGTAGGCTAAAATAGCTCTAATTGCTGACAAATTGGTTGCGAATTTTTGGGTTTTTGTGCCGAAAATATCTCGATATTGCCAAATTGTTTGTCCGTAATACACAAAATTCCTACTTCGCCATACTCCGGTAAACATTTTTTAACACGCTTTATATGTACCTCGGCATTCTCCATACTAGGGCAGTGGCGTAAATAAATGGAAAACTGAAACATAGTGAATCCATCGCACAGTAAATCTTTCCTAAATTTTGCCGCAGCCTTGCGTTCCTTCTTGGTTTCGGTAGGCAAATCGAAGAATACAAGCACCCACATAATTTTATATTCGCTAAAGCGTGTTGTCATATCTCATCACATAGTAGGATAGGCTATTTTCCTTATTTCGCCGCTATAGCATTTTTGCAACGACGATGTTGTTGTGCTCGCTGCCACCATAAGGGGGCTGCGTTTGCCATTTATCACCACATCTAATACCGGTATCCTCAGCAGTTCTGCTTTCAATTCCTTGGTCAGCTCGTCGCATTGCGGATGTTTGTCGTACAGTTCCATTACCAGTTTATCCACGTAGGGGCGATATGGCTCCATTACATCGTCGGCAAGGCAGTAGGCGTTGTATTTGTTTCGGTGATGTATGCCCAGCGTTGGCAACAATCCGCTTCCTGCCAAGGCACGTGCCACCAAGGCACGCAATATGGCATAGCCATAGTTTAATAGATTGTTTGGAGCATCGCCGTCGCGGTCTCTTACAAAGTTTGGGATAGAGGGAAACGCATTTTGCCAATAATATACTGCAGCACGTGCCTCGAGGTTGTCGCTATCGCCACTCTTTACCTCGGCGGCCCACTTGGTCATATTGCCAACCTCGGTGCCTCTTATGTTCTTTAGCACAGCTGCTTGGTTGTGGATTTTTGCCACTATGGTTTGCTGCCAAAGCTGTTTCTTTAGCGGTTGCGAAGCATCTATTTGGTGTCGCATACGCTCGGTTTGTACGCTGTTGGCACATAGCGGCAACAGCATTCCCACGGGTAGATGACTGCCATCGCAAGTAACCACTGCACAGTTGTTTTCCAACAATGCTTCCAACACACCGTGGGTGATGGTTATTCTGCTATTGTCCAACACAACTATACCTATATCCTCGATAGGTATAGTGCGAGTGGCTTCGGCCTTAAAAGCCTCCGAAAGCGAGGCATTGGTTTCCACCTCCGGCAGCTTTACTACCAATTGCTCATTCTTCAATGATAAATATGCCGGATTGATAAAGCAAAGTGTACGTTTTATCATACTTCAACTATTTTGCCTAATAGATCTATTTTTATTTTATGAGGATTCAATTCAAATAATCGTCTAATACTTTGTATATTTAGAAATCTTTCGTCAGCTTTGTTGGATTTTGAAAGATCAAATTGGGTACTCGTTGATAAACAAAAACGATATGTATTTTCGGAAATATTTTGAACCTTGTACAGATGTGTATTCAAAGTTTTGTAGTCTTTGTTTTGGATAGCATCTTTATATTCGTCTTCGCTCATTCCAAGTATAAACATTTCGTTTTGTTGCATACTTAGTTCATACTTAAGGTTTGGAGCAGGAAGGTTACTCAAGAACGATTCGGGCAATTCCATATCCTTTATTTTATCCCAAACTTCATTTGGGTTTGTAATAACAACCGGTATTCCATATTTTTTACGTTCAACGGCATGCCAAAATGTTACCACATGTTCCACTTTGTTGCCTTCGGTATCTGTATAAATAGCTATATGGTGATTGTTCCCAGGTATTACATAGCCAATAGCTTCGTTATTATCATTATATTTTATTGGCTCTACTGCCGATAGTCCTGTAAAACATCTTACTGTTTTTATTTCTATCTTATTATTTGCATCGGCATACAACGGAGTACTAAAAGCTACCTTCTCGTTGTTGTTGTGTTCGCTTAGGCGTTGTTTAACTATTTCTTTTATCTTTTTGTCTATTATATATTCGGCATCTTTGGCTTTTATGCTTGTTAGCGGATATTTTATTACATATTCTTCTTTGTAACATGTGGCATATTCCAGTGTTACTGATTTGTCTTCTCTTAGATAGATAGGATCTTTCTTTAGTGAAGCAATAGCCTTTTTGGTATCGCCATCAAACATCTTCAGTCTATCTTCCACCAACTTCTTTATATATGGTTTGAAAATCAAATCCGGATGTTCGAATATATATTCAATAGGTTTCTTTTCTTCTATTGTTTTTATTTTGCCATAAATATGATCTTCGCTTAAACTACCACGAGGCACAAATGAAGGTTTCTCTGTGCCATCTTTATATATTGTAGGCCAACCCGGAGTAGTTACCTTCTTTCCAGATTTGAACGATATAAGTATTTCTTCAACCTTATCCCTTACTACATCTACAGGAAAATGTGGTTGAATAGACACCCATTTGTTCAGCAACGATTGCTTTTCCTTCCATTCGGCACTTTGTTTTTCTACTTCTTCGAACATCGCATCCCTTTCGGTGTTCAAATTGTTTAGGCGTTGAATGTAGCTTTGTCTAGTACAAGCTACTACTAGGGCATCTATTGCATGATGCCTGTGGTCTAGGCGTTTTGTCCATTCTTTTATTCTTTCCTCGGTATGTTTCTGACCTTTGTGGTCGAACTCTACCATCTCGGTAAGTCCTCCTAGCTGATAACGTTCAAAGTTTATGGAATGTAGTATTTCATCATATCCCCAGTTGTGTCTCAAAAAGTCGGTAACACTACCACTTGTAGTCCACACATTACGACACACCAATCGCAACATCTCTGCCGATTTGCGGGCTATGTATTGACTTTCTCTTAGTTGTCGGTCTATAAAATCGTTTGGTATTTTATCCGCAGGAGTTAGTAGTCGCTCTCTTTTAGTTTTCGATATTTTCTTGGCATCGTAGTATCGTTCTACTCTTTTTACATACTCATTAAAAGCTTCTTCACCCTTGGTTTTCATATAGTCGTATGCAGTACGATTGTTTTTCTCTTGGTTACACTTTCTACACGAACATACTTTGTTCGAAAAACTATCGTCGAAATATAACGACTTAGGTATAATATGTTCTTTTTCTCCGAAATCTCCAGCTAAAAATTCCTTAACATTAATAGTTTGCCCACAGTAGAAACATTTCTCATCGGCTTCGACCCACATCTTATATTTATGTATTTTATTACGAGAGGAACGAATGCCAAATTCTTCTATTCTTTTTGCATAATCTTCATTCTTTTTTTGGTTCCTTATAATTTTTTCATAAGTATCCTTTCGTTCATCTTTGCTTTGTTTCAACTCTCTGGCAAGCTCTACCCTTATTTCGTCTATTGTTCCATATTTATCTATAATAGCATTTACTACATTAACCATTTGGTTAAGTATCTTTTCAACCACCGGTTGACGCAATTCGTTTTTCTGAATTCTAGGAAGTTTTGCTTTCAAAATACGTGCTTCATTTTCGGCCGTTGTTATGCTATTAGAGTGGTTTACACCTAGATATTCGCAAGCTGTGCTATATTTTTCGCCCTCTTGAAGATAGGGCAATATTCTACGCATAAACTTAGACGACTTATTGCCGAAACCGAGTTTTACAAAATCTATTGCAAATAGTGCGTTTATAGTTTCTTCCTCGGTAATATTAAAGTTTTTAGCAAGAACACTTCTTAGTTCTTCTTTATCTTGAATAGAATATATAGTATGCCAAAGTTTATATAAAGGCTCTTTTTCAAAATCGGGACTTACTACTTTCAATATTTCTCCTGTTTCAGTATCAACGTTATCTATTATGGTTAAATCAAATTTCAACAATTCATCAGCACCTTCAATATTAGAAAGAGCTTTACGAAGTTGCATCTTTGTAGTATTTCCTTGCAAACCTTTGCCAATCGCTTTTCCTCCCCACCAACCATCGGCTCTAGTAATGTTTAATATTTTATACATATCGGACAGTGTCATCTTTTCGTTTTTATTCAAAAAGTCAAACATTGCTTTGCGTTGCTCTGCCGATATATATAGTTCATCGTTTCGTCTATTCTTTAAGGTTAAGTTATTTACACTTTCCCATATCTTACACACTTGGAATAGTGGCGACGACTTCGGAGCCACTTTTGGCCCATCGTACACTTCTTTTCCTTCTTTGTTTATGTATTTTCGCTTCTCAAATTCGCATAGCGAAACAAGGTGTTTGCACGATTTTAGTTTGCGTTGATAGTATATTATTTCGTTGCGTATTTCGTCTATAACCTCATCGGTCAGTATATCTGGATAAAATTCTTTTTGACATTCCATTATTTGGTCATACTCAGCCTCGTATGCCTTGCGTGGAAACACTTGGTCTTTTATACGATATGTATAGAATTTTCCCTTTTCGGTTGTTACCTCGTTATCTTTCAGATTATCAAAAAAGTATTGACCAATGGTTTTGCCCAATTCTTGTATATGGGTATATCTATTGTTTATGTTGGCAACGTATTCACGTTGCTTTTTGTCAGAGTTTTCGTCAGCCTTGGCATGCTTATATCCACGTTTTTGGTTTAGATGATAAAGCACCCTTCCTATCTCTGCCAAACTTAGTTTGCAACCTTTGGTAGCCGCATTCGCTCTTAGTTGCCAAAGTTCTAACACAGGTAGTTTTATCAATTGCTCATCGGGCAACATATTCAACACTCTAAGTTTAAGAGTCAAATTCATTCGTCGTTGTTGATACCTGTCATACCCCTTTCTAGTAGTACGTTTCTCTGTTCGTTTTTGATTTGCCGAAAGACCTTTACCTTTAGTAAAATTCTTTAAATCACCATGAATATCGGGTACATCTCTAACTCCTAAACCTAGTATTTCTTTCATGTAATCATTTTCAATTTCTATCAATCCCCAACCTATACTGGTTGTACCTAAATCTAATCCAAGTATTTTTCTCATACTATATAGTGTTTTTATTATTAATCAATCTAATATTTAACACAAATAACTCTCTGTGTTTCGAAATGCAAAGATATGAAATATTTTCCAAACTACAAAATAAAAAAAAGAGCGAGCATCTTATTAGGACCCCACTCTAGATGTTTTCACAACGGAATAATCCTTATTGTGATTTGCTTTATTTTCGTGATGCAAAGTTACTATTTTTTTTTCATATAACAAAAGAAAAAATATATTTTCTTTATTTGAAAGACTTAAATATTTGATTATTAGTAATTATTGTTTGTTGTTATTTTTGAATTATTCATCAATTATATACCATGTAACAGTCATCTGTTTTATGCGTGGCACAAAGAATTTTCAAAAAATAAACACTCTATGGTAACTTTCAAAAATTCCCGCCCTATGAGCTAAAATATGCGATAAAAGGACTTTTGTGAGCTTTGGGTTTTTATTGAAAAAGAAAGTAGAACACTTTCTAGTAGAGTTATGATTAAGCGAGCGAAAAACAATGCCAAAGCATTAGCTATTCCGAGCGTTAGCAACTTCGACGAAGTCAACATTTCGCAAATCACCTGTAAAACAATTTTTAAAAATTACCTAAACGCAATTACTTGTAAGTGATTTTACGGAGCTTCGGGCTTTGTGCCTTAAGCCCATTTCTCACTACTCATCGCTCACAGCTCATTGCCCATTGCCCACTTCTCACAGCTTAGTTTTGGAGACGTGCCGGTGGTGCGTCTGTACGGTTTGATTGTAGTTTGTTGTCCCAAAAATGTAATGTAGTAATGTAATGTTTTTTTGAGCTACTCGCTTTGAGCAGTGAGCAGTGAGCTGGAACTAGGTATTTGAGGAATGTCTTTGCCCTGCTCATTGCTCACTGCCCACTTCTCATAACTCAAAGTCGGCGCCGTTGTAAGCCCTACGACCCAACCACCCCTAAGTATACCCCTATAAGGGGGTATACAGGGGTGAGGTCGGGCTAACAACGGCGAAATTGTGTTTTTTTTATGACAAAAGTCGAAAGTCGAAGGACAAACGTCTCATGTCCTTTGTCCTTTGTCTTTTGTCCTTTGCCTTTCGTCCTTTGTCTAAAAAAGTGGACAAAAGTAGACAAAAGTAGACAAAAGTGGACAAAACGGTAAAGTGAGTTTTTTCGACTCTTTATCTTTGCAAAATCGTTAGCAATTGCTAATATTGGATTAATTACTTGCAAGACAGATAGCAACGATATTTTGAACAGATGTTTG
>JAFWZP010000003.1 GCA_017522255.1 Bacteroidales bacterium
GTAAATAAGCTGTCCCTCACTTTGTTAAAGCAAGATACGAGTAAAGGTAGTATTAAATCTAAAAGAAAACGTGCAGGTTGGGATAATGAATTTCTTACAACGTTACTGTCGTTGGTTTAGTAGTGGTGCGTTTGCCCTGAAAACCCGGGTTATTGCAGGGTGAAGACCCGGGTTTTTATGCCCAAATACCCGGGTCTTGGCAGTACGAAAACCCGGGTCTTTTGGGGTGTATGCGACCGACTTTTTACGTTTTCCCTTGATGTTTTCAAATTTATCAGCGGTGATTTTAAATTTATAACCTCAAAAATATAATAGAATATGGTAAGATTAAGTATTTTCAGAAAGAAGATTGCAAAGAATGGAGAGTTGAAACCAATGTATTATCTAACGTTTTATGGTGCCGAACGTTTGGATTTCGACAAGATGTGTAAACTTATATCCGAGCGTACTACGCTGAATGATTATGAAGTGGAATTTGTTCTCTCGGTACTGCAAGAAGTTGTTATCGAAAATCTCGAAATAGGTCGTGGCATTGAGCTTGGCAGGCTTGGCTGCCTCGAACCATCGATGCATGCCACAGCCGTGGAAGATTTGAAAGATATAAATCTGAAAACCATCAAAAAGGCTCATATCATTTATAAGCCATCGGTGGAGATAAAAAAGACGTTGAAGAATTTGAAATACCGCATAGATAAGCGGTGTATAATAGAGCGATAATGTAGGGGCGAATGCGATTCGCCCCGAACGGATGGGATGATGCGGAAGAATATGATATGGTAGGGGCGAATCGCATTCGCCCTATAAAACAGAAACAATGCATCGCAATATATAGGTAAATTTATCGTAATAGAAAAGATATAAACGAAACGAAAGGACCGGGATATGACAAAGGAAGAGATAAACAAGCTGCTTAAAAGCACAGAAACATCACGAATAGAACGTACTATAAGCACAAGTGATATGGATAAATTTCAAGAAGCCATTTGTGCTTTTAGTAATGATATGTCTAATTCGCGTCAGAATGGTTATTTAATAATCGGAGCAAAAGATAATGGCGAATTGTCCGGATTGAAAGTTGATGAC
This sequence comes from Bacteroidales bacterium, assembly GCA_017522255.1. Lineage (GTDB taxonomy): Bacteria > Bacteroidota > Bacteroidia > Bacteroidales > P3 > HGM05376. The sequence continues at coordinate 1,084 of JAFWZP010000003.1, forward strand.
AATCTTTTTAAAAAGATATCAAGTATTCGAAGTGATGGTAATATATTGCCAATACCTATGATGACGTGTGAACGTTATGAATTGGAAGGTGGTGATTTACTTATAGTGGAGGTGCAGCCTTCTTTTTCCACTCCGGTAAGGTATCGAGGGCGTACTTTTATACGTATAGGTCCACGAAGAGATATTGCTACTATAGATGAGGAACGGATTCTTTCGGAAAAACGCATAAGCAATATGGCTACATTCGATGCCATGCCTTGCTATTCGGCTACGATTGATGATGTGTATGTCGATATTATAAAGAATGATTATATTCCTAAGGCTGTTGATGCCGAAGAATTGGAAAATGATACCCGAAGTATAGAACAACAGATGGCAGCATTGGGACTTTATGATATGGAGCATAATTGTCCTACCAATGCCTGCATTGTATTGTTTGGCAAGAAACCTAAAATGTTTTTGTATGGAGCATATTTGCAGTATGTGTGTTTTAAAGGTGCTGACAAGAGTACAGAGATAGATAATGAGAAACCATTCTATGATTGCCTTGCCAAAATGATGCCACAACTAGAAACATTTATTGATTTTGGAGTTGTGAAGACACGTCCCGTTGCAGTAAGTTCTTTGCGAGAAAAGAATCAATCCAACTATCCTGTCGATGCATTGAGAGAATTGATTTTGAATGCTTGTATGCATCGCGATTACCAATCGAATATGCCTACACGGTTTTACCAATATTCTGATCGTATAGAAATCATGAATCCGGGAGGATTGTATGGTAAAGCACGACCAGAAAATTTTCCGGAAGTAAACGATTATCGTAACCCTATTATTGCTCAAGCATTGAAAATAATGGGTTATGTAAATATGTTCAATAGGGGAGTATGTCGTGTAAAAAGCATGATGATTGAAAATGGAGGAAAGGAACCAACGTTCAATGTGGGTAAGATAACTGCTTTTGAAGTGATAAGTTTTTCTGCTATAAATAATGTTGATTTACAGGAAACTAATATTGATTTTCCTAAGTCTTTTCCTAAGTCTTTTCCTAAGTCTTTTCCTAAGTTAATACCGGCTTATTTCAAAGAGGATGAAGCGGCAGTAATAGAAGATATTTTAAATAATTTGACCGAACCCAAAACAGCAAAGGAACTTGCCGATATTATGAATTGCACAGTTCGTACATTAAAAGATAAGTATTTGACAAAAATGTTGGAAGCTAGTGTAATAGTTATGACTATTCCTGATAAACCTACAAGCAGTAAACAAAAATACAAATTGGTAATGGATTAGAAGAACTGCAACGATGAGAAATTATTTACATCAATGATAAAAATGAAAAAGACGGGAGATAAATTTGAAAGGGGCGAATGATAAAAACGGGGCGAATACGATTCGCCCGAACGGATGGGATGATGCGGAAAAAATATGATATTTGAAAATTTGAAGAAGATTAAACTATGAGCGAAATAATTAAAACAGAATTAGTAGAACGTATTGAACAACTGATAATAGAAGCTAAGAAGCGTACTATATCGGCTGTAAATACTGCAATGGTATATACCTACTACGAAATAGGTAGAATGATAGTAGATGATGAGCAACAAGGTGAAGAAAGAGCCAAATACGGAAAAGCTGTGCTAAAAGAGTTGTCCATACGTCTTACAAATAAATTTGGAAAAGGTTTTTCGGTTGAAAACCTTGATAGAATGAGATATTTCTATAAAACATATTCTAAAACAAATTCGTCAACAGTGTTGACGAATTCTTACTTCACACTTAGTTGGTCTCATTATCTTAAACTTATGCGTATAGATAATCCGGAAGAACGCAGTTTTTACGAAATAGAGGCAAGAGAAAACAATTGGAGCTTAAGAGAGTTGCAACGACAGTTTGACAGCTCTTTATATGAACGCTTGCAATTGAGTAGGGATAAAGATGGAATTAAAGACTTGGCAAAACAAGGACAAATTATAGAAACCCCAAAAGATGTAATCAAAGATCCATACATCTTAGAATTTCTTGGATTGGACGAACTTCCACAATATAGCGAAAGCGAATTGGAGCAAAGACTTATTGACCATTTGCAAACCTTTTTACTTGAATTGGGAAAAGGATTTACCTTTGTAGGGCGACAAGTAAGATTCACCTTCGACGAACAGCACTTCAGAGTAGATCTTGTGTTCTATAATCGTTTATTAAGAGCATTTGTGTTGATAGATTTAAAACGAGGAACTCTTAAACATCAAGACCTTGGACAAATGCAAATGTATATAAACTATTACGACCGCTTTGTGAAAACAGACGACGAAAACTCTACAATAGGTATTCTACTTTGTACAGACAAAAGTGATGCTATGGTAGAGATAACACTTCCACAAGATAACAATCAAATATTTGCAAGTAAATATCAAACTTATTTGCCAAGCAAGGAAGAATTGCAAAAACTTATAGAAGATAACCTAAAAAAATAAAGGATAAAAATGAAAAAGACGGGAGATAAATTTGAAAAGGGCGAATACGATTAGCCCGAACGGATGGGATGATGCGGAAGAATATGATACGGTAGGGGCGAATCGCATTCGCCCCGAATAATGGAATCGCAATTTCAAACAAAAACAATGCACCACAATATATAGGCGAGTTTGGCGTAATAGGAAAAATATATGAACGAAACGAAAGGACCGGGATATGACAAAAATATCTATTAGATTTTACAAAGACCATAAGGTAAGGGCTTTGTGGGACGAGGATCGCAATCATTGGTGGTTCTCTGTTTTAGACATTATTGGTGCTATCAACGAACAAGATGATCACGCAAAAAATCGAAATTATTGGAAGTATCTTAAAGCTAAGTTGAAGAAGGATAATAGCGAGGTGGTTAGTTACACTACCCAACTGAAACTGGTAGCTTCGGACGGCAAGAAATACAATACAGATGTAATAAGTCAAGCAGGTGTAGATAAGTTGGCTAAGGCTATTCGAAATCAACAAGCAATGGTTTTTCTCGATTGGTTTACCTATAGCGACAACACCATAGATGGACAAAGTAGAAAGAAGGCATACACCCTATGGGAGAGCGACCTTGTGGAAGACAAAGACGTGGGTAAGGTGAAGTCGCTACAACAGATTCACGCATACCTTTTTGGAGGGCTTTACGACTTTGCCGGCAAAATACGTACGAAGACAATTGCCAAAGGTAATACATTGTTTTGTTTGGCAGAACATCTGGATAATTATTTGAAGACCGTTGAAGCAATGCCTGAAACGACTTTCGACGAGATTGTAGATAAGTATGTGGAGATGAATGCAGCACATCCGTTTATGGAAGGCAACGGTCGTTCTACTCGTATTTGGCTTGACATGATTTTTAAGAAGCGTATGCTGATGTGTGTAGATTGGAGCAAGATAAACAAAAAAGAATACCTCGACGCTATGATTGCAAGTCATACAAATAGCGATCGGATTCGTGTACTATTAAAAAATGCTTTAACGGATAAGATAAACGATCGAGAAACTTTTATGAAAGGCATTGACTACTCGTACTACTACGAACAGGAGGACTGATAATTACATAAGGCAACTTCTAAAAATTCCACGTTTCGGAATGATAGTAGAATATTCTTTAAACTTTTGCGTTGTTGACTTCGTCGAAGTTGCTATCGCTCGGAATAACTAATGCAAGCATTGCTCTTCTCTCGCTTAATCGCAACTTTACGTTTTTTGCCGAAATATTTCTATTTCTTTTTCAATCGCATAGCCCGCTATGCTCAATCAAAAGAAAGTAGAAATCTTTCTGGCAAAAACTCACAAAGCACCTGCAAAGCAATTTTTAGAAATTGCCATAATAGAACATTATTTACATCAATGATAAAAAGAAACAGACAGAAGGTAAATTTGCAAAGGGAAAATGCGAAAAGGGGCGAATCGCATTCGCCCCGAATAATGGAATCGCAATTTCAAACAAAAACAATGCACCACAATATATAGGCGTTGTAGTTTGGCAGCTGCTTTACAGCTTGTAGCTCATGGCTCAAAAAAAACATTACAACGGACAACGGTTGGGAGGCAGTTGTTTTAAGACTACGAGACTGCAAGTCAACAAGTGGCAGTAGCCGTTTGACCTTTGCCTTTAGATTTTTGCAGGACGAAGCCGTCCCGTAGCTCCGAAACTCCAATGTGTGTGAATATTATTTTGTGGCAACACTTGGCAAATTATATTTTTTTACGTAACTTTGCACGCGAATATTTAGATATAAAAACCTTCTCGAATAACTTTATATGGTGTGATAATCACATTGTTATCTGTTTTTTTCGAAAGGTTGTGATTTTTTTTATTGAATGCAAAATAATATTATGGGTGAGAATTTAGAAAAACAAAACAATACTAATCCTCAGTCGGTGTCGGAAGGAGGCAATCTGATATCGCTCAAGGGTATGTTTCAGAATTGGTATTTGGATTATGCTTCGTATGTGATATTGGACAGAGCTGTGCCTGCGCTTAGCGATGGGCTTAAGCCTGTGCAACGTCGTATTTTGCATTCGATGAAAGAATTGGACGATGGTCGCTACAACAAGGTTGCCAATATAGTGGGTAACACTATGAAGTATCACCCTCATGGCGATGCCTCTATAGGCGATGCGTTGGTAACGTTGGGGCAAAAAGATTTGCTTATCGACTGTCAGGGAAACTGGGGTAACATACTCACCGGCGATGGTGCTGCTGCACCGCGTTATATAGAAGCACGGTTGTCGAAGTTTGCATTAGATGTGGTGTATAATCCCAAAATAACGGATTGGAAGCCCAGCTACGATGGTCGTAACAAAGAACCTATATCGTTGCCCATAAAATTTCCGTTGCTGTTGGCACAGGGCACCGAGGGTATTGGTGTGGCTTTTGCTACCAAGATATTGCCTCACAACTTTATAGAACTTATCGATGCCACCATAGCCTATTATAGGGGCGAGGATTTTGTGCTCTATCCCGACTTTCCTACAGGTGGCATGATAGATGTGAGCAAATACAACGATGGCTTGCGTAGGATAAAGGGTGTTAGCGACAGCACCGACGACGACTTTGATGCCTTGGATGTGGACGACTTTGACGACTTTGATGGCGAGGAAGGCGAAGCTCCTAAGAAGAAAGGTAAGAAAACCGAAAAGGACAGTGCCAACCTAAGCAAGGTTAGGATAAGAGCCAAGATACAGCAGGTGGATAAGAAAACCTTGATGATAACCGAGATACCTTTTGGCACCACCACCGATTCGCTTATAAAAAGTATAATAGAGGCTAATGATTCGGGTAAGATAAAGATACGGAAGGTGGACGACAACACGGCTGCCAATGTGGAAATAATGATATATTTGGCACCAAATGTGTCGCCCGACCAAATGATAGATGCGTTGTACAAATTTACCAAGTGCGAGATAAGCCTATCGCCAAACAGCTTTGTTATCAACGACGACCGCCCGGTGTTTATGTCGGTAAGCGAGATATTGAAATCGTCGGCCGAGCATACAAAGGCGTTGCTGCTTAAAGAATTGGAAATACAGCTTGCCGAGTTGCAAGAAAAATGGCAATGGGTGTCGCTCGAACGAATATTTATCGAAAACGAGATATACGAAGACATAAAGAAGTGTACCACCGACGAGGCTATCAACACTACCATTGATGAGGGATTGAAACCTTTTGTAAAGAATCTGTTGCGTCCCGTAACTATTGATGATATATTGAAACTTAGAAAGATACCTATCGAAAGAATATCTAAATATAATAGTAGCAAGGCTGATGATGTGCTTGCTGCCGTGGAAGACGATATGGCTCAGGTGAAATATGATATAGAGCATATTATAGATTATTCGATAGCGTATTTTGAGCGTATAAAAGAAAAATATGGCAAGGGCAGAGAACGCAAAACCGAGATACGCAACTTTGAGAACATAGAAGCTGTAACGGTGGCCATAACAAACGAAAAGTTGTATGTGAACAAGAAAGATGGCTTTGCAGGCTATGGTTTGAAGAAAGACGAAAATGTGGAATATGTGTGCGACTGCTCTGATTTGGACGAGATAATAGTGTTCCGCAAAGATGGCACATATATGATATCCAAGGTGCAGGAAAAAGGTTTTGTGGGTAATAAGGATTGCAAAGAGATTATATATATAAATGTGTTTCGCAAGCGCGACGAACGTACCATATACAATGTGGTGTATAGCGATGGTGCGTTTGGCAATGCCATGGTGAAACGTTTTTCGGTAACCGGGGTAACACGCGATAGGGAATACGATTTAACCAAAGGAACGAAGGGTAGCAAGGTGTTGTATTTTTCGGCTAATCCCAATGGCGAAGCCGAAACGATAATGGTACACCATAGAGCTAAACCCAAACTGAGAAAGTTGAGTTTTGAGTTCGATTTTGCCGATGTGGCAATAAAAGGACGCTCGTCGTTTGGTAACATACTTTCCAAGAATGCCATACGAAAGATAAATATAAAAGGCGAAGGGGTGTCGACATTAGGTGCCAGAAGTATATGGTTCGACGAAACGGTGAAACGCTTGAATGTGGAAGGGCGTGGAATGTTTTTGGGCGACTTTAAGGGTACGGATAAAATATTGTCGATAACAAAATCGGGATTCTTCAGAACTTGTAACTTCGATTTGGCTAATCATTTCGACGACGATTTGATTCATATACGCAAAAACAACCCGAAAACAATACTGACTGCACTGTATCAAGAGGGTGAAACAAAGTATTATTATTTGAAACGTTTTCAGGTCGATGAGCTGGATAAGAAGCTGTCGTTTTTGGACGAAGAATCGGATGACGTATTGTTGGATATAGTGTTTGATACATTCCCACGTTTGGAAATAAACTACGATACCGAAAATAGCAATAAGAAGATAGCATCGGAAATAATAGAGGTAACAGACTTTATAGGAGTGAAAGGCTATAAGGCAAAAGGTAAGAGAATATCCACTGCCGTTATAAAGAGTTATGAGTGGCTCGATCCTTTGCCCGAACCCGAACCGGAGGTGGCCGAAGAAAATGAACCGGATAATGCCGATAAGGATGTGTATACCGACTCGTTGGCAGACGGAGAAGTAGTACAAGGCACTCTTTTTGATTGATTAAAACATATAGAATAATGAAAATATTAGTAGCACTTCCGCGATTTCCTTATCCGTTAGAAAAAGGCGATAAGTTGAGGGCATACCATCAAATACGTTGTTTGTCGAAAAACAACGATGTAATACTCTTTTGTGTGTCGCATCAAGAGGTGCCAAGCCAATATATAGAAAAGCTGAAACCATATTGCTCGGCAATAAAGGTGGTTACACCTTCGAAGGTGATTGTGGCCTGCAATATATTGAAAGCTTTTTTGTCGATAAACTCGTTGCAGGTGGATGGGTATTGGAACTCTAATAAAATCAGACGAGAGTATTCGGCATTTGAAAAAGAGCAGCACCCCGATGTGGTTTATTGCCAAATGGTGCGTACCATGGAGTGGGTAAAAAAATCGGCATTGCCCAAGTTGTTGGATTTTCAAGACTGTTTGAGCAAGAATGTTGAGCGTAGGATGTATAAGACCAAAGGATTGTTTCGTAGGATGTTGCATTATGAATTTAAGATGTTGCGTTCGTGCGAATATGATGCCTTTGAGTGTTATGATGCTTTTACAATAATATCGGAGGCTGACCGCGATGCCATACCTCATCAAAAAAACGATACTATAGCTGTATTGCCCAACGGGGTAGACACGGCATTGTTTCGTCCGCGAAATGTGGCGGCGGAATACGATATATTGTTTAGTGGCAATATGCACTATCCGCCCAACGTTGATGCGGCATTGTTTTTGGTAAAAGATATTATGCCTATAGTATGGCAAAAACGGCCACATACCACATTGATGCTGGCCGGTGCTGATCCTGTGGCAGCAGTGAAAAAGTTGCAGTCGGATAAGGTGAGAGTTACCGGTTGGGTAGACGACATAGGGGAGTGTTATGCCAAAGCAAGTCTTTTTGTGGCTCCAATGCGTATAGGCACAGGATTGCAAAACAAACTGCTGGAGGCTATGGCCACTAAAAAGCCTTGCATAACATCGGCTTTGGCAAACAATGCCTTGGCAGCCGAAGATGGCAAACAAGTGATAGTGGCTAAAACAGCACAGGACTATGCCGATGCAATAGTAAGACTATTGGATAATAGAGAAGAAGCAGATATGTTGGCAGGCAATGCCTATAACTATGTGTTGCAAAAATATAGTTGGGATAAGTACAACGAATTGTTGGAAACATTGCTGAACGATATGTATAGTAAATGTAATTGTAAACAATAATAAACAATAAAATGACACCAAAAGAATTAGGTTATTATTTTCCTGCCGAATGGGAAAAACATGAAGCAACATGGTTAAATTATCCACATAACGAAAATTCGTGGCCCGATAAGATAGATACAATATTTCCATCGTATCACTTGTTTATTAAGTTGCTTGCCGATGTAGAAACGGTGCATATAAACATATTGAACACAAAGATACAGGAAACTATTTCTTATTCTTTGACAATGATAGGGGCAAATATGGATAACGTAGTGTTTCATATATTCCCCAACAACGACGCATGGACTCGCGATTGTGGTCCGGCTTTTTTGTTGAACAAAGACGATAAAACCAAGAAAGCTATAGTAAATTGGCAATATAATGCATGGGGTGGTAAATATCCTTGCGATTTGGATAACGAGATACCACGCCGCGTGGCTGACTATTTGAATTTGCCTATTTTCGAACCCGGCATAGTTATGGAAGGTGGCTCGGTAGATTTTAATGGTGTGGGCGACCTTTTGACTACTACGGCTTGTTTGTTGAACGAAAATCGTAACCCTAATCTAACCAAAGGTCAGATAGAGGAGATGTTGTGCAATTATTATGGAGTAGACAATATAATCTGGTTGGGCGACGGTATTGATGGCGACGATACGGATGGTCATGTCGACGATTTGTCGCGTTTTGTCAACGAAGATACTATAGTAACTGCTGTGGAAACAAATATTTCGGACGAAAATTATGCTCCATTGCAAGAAAATCTTAAGCTATTGAATAAGGTGCGTTTGGCTTCGGGCAAGCAACCTAATGTGGTGGAACTGCCAATGCCTAATCCTGTTGTATGGGAAGATCAACGTTTGCCTGCATCGTATGCCAATTTTTATATAGCAAATAATAGCATTATAATGCCTACATACAAATGTGATGCCGATAATAAAGCATACTATGTATTGGAAGAATGTTTCAAAGATAGAACTATTCATGCTATAGATAGTACCGATATTATTTGGGGATTGGGTAGTTTTCATTGCCTATCACAGCAAGAACCGGCATTACAAATAAAATAATTGAAAAAAAAAAGAAAAGATTGGTTATAATTGGTATGAAAGTATCTATTATAAATATTGGCGACGAGTTGCTGATAGGTCAGGTGGTGAATACCAATGCTACATGGATGTCGCAACAATTGATAGCTGCCGGTATGGATGTGAGCAAGGTGTATACTATATCGGATAATAGAAAGGATATAGAAAACACTTTGCAACAAGCTATGCTTTGTAGCGATGCGGTGATAATAACCGGTGGCTTAGGACCTACAAAAGATGATATTACAAAGAAGACTTTGTGCGATTTTTTTAATAGCGATTTTGTAGAAGATAAAGCGACTTTTGATATTATCTCTTCGATATTCGAGAAACGGGGTTATCCAATGACCGATACCAATCGCCAACAGGCTTTGGTTCCTCGCTGTTGCACTGTGTTGTTGAATAAACGAGGTACGGCACCGGGTATGTGGTTCGAGAAAGATGGCAAGGTAATAGTGTCGTTGCCGGGTGTTCCTTTCGAGATGAAATATCTTATCGATGAAGAAGTGATACCTCGATTGGTAAAATATTTCGACGTGGGTTGCATATTAAACAAGAATATTCTTTTTCAAGGCATAGGCGAATCGTTCTTGTCGGATAGGATAGAACAATGGGAGTTGTCGTTGCCTCGATATATTAGGTTGGCCTATTTGCCCAAAGCTGGTTTGGTACGTTTGCGGCTCACTGCAAGGGGCAATGATAGAGACAAAAAAGAGATGCTTGATGGTATAAATAAGGCAGTGGTAAGCTTATATGAAATCGTTGGAAACTATATTGTTGGCGAAGATATGGAAACTCTGGCCGAAGTGGTTGCCGACAAAATGATACGCAATGCCAAAACGCTATCGGTTGCCGAAAGTTGTTCGGGTGGAGCTATCGCATCAAGTATAACATCGTTGTCAGGGGCATCGCAATATTTTAAAGGTGGTGTGGTGGCTTATTCCAACGAAATAAAAGAAAGAATGTTGGGAGTAAATGCCGATACATTATCAAAGTATGGTGCCGTAAGCGAAGAAACAGCCAGAGAGATGGTATTGGGAGTAATGACCAAAATGAATACTGATTATGCTGTTGCTACTACCGGTATAGCCGGACCGGGAGGTGGAACGCCCGAAAAACCGGTGGGAACGGTGTGGATAGCTGTGGCATCGAAAGATGAGATACACACTCAAAAAATGACTTTCGGAGATGATAGGTTGAGGGTGATAGAGCGAACGATAAATCAAGCTTTGGCCAATTTGTTGAAAATAATAAATAAGTAACTGATATGTGGAAGATAATTACAAGCCCGTATGTGGTATCGGTATTGATGTTGATACTTTCGAATTTTTTTATGACATACGCATGGTATGGGCATTTGAAAAATATGTCGAATAAAGCATGGTATGTGGCTGCAATAGTCAGTTGGTTGATAGCTTTTTTTGAATATATGATACAAGTGCCGGCAAATAGGTTGGGATTTACTGTATACACCTTGCCTCAGCTAAAAATTATTCAAGAGGTAATATCGCTTTCGGTATTTATTCCTTTTGCAATGATAGTGATGAATCAACCATTTAAAACAAATTATATTTGGGCATGTTTGTGTTTGGTAGGTGCCGTTTATTTTATGTTTAAAAACTAATTAGAGAAAATAAATTTTATTATTTTTTTGCACGTAATGATTGTTTTAAATATTTGAAGTATAGAGGTGTAAGGTTAATTTGTGAAGAATGTGATGTTGCAAAATAGGAATAATAGAACAATTAATGTGTATTAATTCGGAATAATTTTGTATCTTTGCACTCGTAAAACTCGAAAAAAAATAAGAATTTATATACGTAAAAATGAAAAAAATATACTTTTTATTCTTGTTCGGAGCCATGTTTATGACTGTTTCGGCTCAAAAGATGAAACCTCTGTTTGATCAATTTTCGGACAAGTGGGGCTATGTGAATAACAAAAATATGTGGGTGATATCGCCTGCATTTGATGGTGCCGAAGATTTTTCGGAAGATAAAAATCCTATTGCTGCCGTAAAGAAAGGCAAATGCTGGGGTGCAATAGACGCTAAAGGAAATTTTGTGGTAGAACCTATATTTGAATTTAGCAATCAGGCTGTGGAAGCATACTACCAGCAATCGATGGTTGGAAGTAGTGTTAATGAATGGGTGCTTTTGGTAAAAGATCCGGAAACCGAAAAATATGGTTTTGCAAATTGCAAAGGCAATTGGGTGATAAAGCCACAATATGATTATGCAACCGATTTTACAGACTACACTTATAAACGCTATTCTGTAATCAGAAAAGCTGATAAGTGGGGTTGTATAAGCGATAAAGGCGAACTTGTGGTAAAAATAGTGTTCGAAACACAAGACCAAGCTACAGATGCCGGTTATCAATGGCACAAAAACGAACCCATAGGAGTATGGCTATATCCTGCACGCAACAACGATGGTATATGGGGATATGTAAACTATAGAGGAGAATGGGCTATAAAACCTATATACGAATATGCACAGGAATTTGTAGGCGATAGATATAATCGTTGTGCTGTAGTTAAAATAGATGGTTCGTGGGGATGTGTAAACGATAGAGGTAAATACGTTGTAGACCCTAAATTTCCATTCGCAGGTCAGGCGGTTAGAGCCGGGTTTGATTGGAGAAAAAGCAAATAATACACCACAATGCTTTTGATGATATTTGTAGAGAAAATATTTAATAAATGATATAAAGGCTGATAAATATCAGCCTTTTGTAATATAATGTAACTAAAAATAATATATAATGAAAAAAATACACTATGTTTTAGGATTAGTAGCGTTGTTGTTTTCGTGCACTAATGTGCAGAAAGAAAATGTAACACAGGAAAAGGTTGTGGCAGCATACCTTACATACGAAAACGATGTAACTCCAGAATTGCAATGGGTAACTCAAATTAATTATGCTTTCGGCCTTGTGGATACCACAACGTTTGATAGAATTGTAATTTTGAATGAGCCTCGTTTTGCCAAGATAGCCGGTATGAAAAAAGATAATCCCGATGTGAAAATATTGTTGTCGCTTGGAGGTTGGGGAGCCGGTGGATTTAGCGAAATGGCTGCCGACGAAACCAAAAGAAAGAGTTTTGCACAAGATTGCAAGCGTATTGTAGATGAATATAGAATAGATGGAATAGATGTGGACTGGGAATACCCTTCTAGTTCGGAAGCCGGAATATCGTCGTCGCCCGATGATATAAACAATTTTACATTGTTGTTGAAAGATATACGCGAAGCTATAGGAAACGACAAGATGCTGACCATAGCAACCATAGCGGATGCATTGTATGTTGATTTCCCTGCTGTAATTGATTATTTGGATATGGTGAATATAATGGCATACGATGTAGCTCGTCCTCCTTATCATCATGCACCATTGTATCGTTCGGAATATGCAGGAAGAATAACTACCGATGAGGCAGTGAAAGCTCATTTGAACGCAGGAGTGCCTAAAGAGAAATTGGTATTGGGTATACCATTGTATGGTCATGGAGTGGATAGCTTGCCCGATTATACGTATTATGGCGATATACTTAATTTGAAAGATTATGATTTTCATTGGGACGAAGATGCTAAGGTACCCTATGCAACAGACAAAAACGGGAAGTTCGTACTATGTTACGAAGATACTAATTCTGTGGCAATAAAATCGGAATATGTATTGGAAAACGATTTGTGTGGTATAATGTATTGGGAATATACCTTAGATGCACAAGGTTTGCCATTGGTAAAAACTATATACAAAACCATAAATAAAGAGTAATAATTTGGATATTGCAGCTATTGTGTAACACTAATGCATGATAGCTGTATTTTTTTCAGTAGTATGCATAACATTATAAAAGTAAAAGATAAGGAGTTTAAGCTATATTTGTCGCAAGAAGAAATACAGCAGATTGTAAAAGAACTAGCTAAAAACATAAGCGAGGATTTGAAAGATGAAAATCCTTTGATGTTGCCGGTATTGAATGGCAGTTTTATTTTTGCAGCCGATTTGCTTAGACAAATGGATATAGACGCCGAAGTGTCGTTTATAAAGATGGCATCGTACTCCGGCACACAATCAATGGGGAATGCAAAACAGTTGATAGGGTTGAATGAGGATATAAGTGGGAGAACTATTGTGGTGATAGAAGATATTATTGATACCGGTATTTCGATGGAAATATTGTTGAATCAACTGAAGCAATATAATCCAAAAATGATACTTATATGCACTCTATTGTTTAAGCCCGGTAAGTTTCAAAAAGATTATGCAATACACTATATAGGCAAGCAAATAGATGATGAATTTATAGTAGGATATGGCTTAGACTATGATGGAATGGGTAGAAAATATCACGAAATATATCAATTGAAATAGTTAAAATAATAGAAAAATATTTTTTTTAATGTTTGATATATAGTTAGTTGTGTTTTGAGTTTGATGATGGTTGAGGAAAAGATTTTGCAGAATCGAAAAAAATTAGTACTTTTGCAAACTCAAATAGGTAAAGAAATTAGTAATAAATCGTTTAAAAAACCATAGTTTAAAACGGCAAAAAAATAATAAGAAAATGAAAAAAGGTATTCACCCAGACAATTACAGATTGGTAGTATTTAAAGACATGTCCAATGATACAATGGTATTAACAAGAAGCTGTGCTAACACTAAAGAAACGGTAGTTTACACAGATGGTAAAGAATATCCTGTTGTAAAACTTGAAATTTCTAACACTTCGCACCCTTTCTTCACCGGTAAGTTGAAGTTAGTTGACACTGCAGGACGTGTTGATAAGTTCATGAACAAGTACAAAAGACATATAAACACTAAAAAGTAATTTGTTTTAGATTTTAAATGTTTGGGAAGCTCCTTATTTTTTAGGGAGCTTTTTTTGTGCCGGTATTTATTTTTAGAACCAATGTAAACAATATTTATATTGCAAGGTTTTAAAAAAAAGTGTACTTTTGCAAAGTATTTGGTAGAGATATAAAATAAAAAAC
>JAFWZP010000029.1 GCA_017522255.1 Bacteroidales bacterium
AGGCAATTTCTAAAAATTGCTTTGCAGGTGATTTGCGGAATTTTCTTAGGAAAATTTCTACTTTCTTTTGATTGAGCATAGCGGGCTATGCGATTGAGAAAGAAATAGAAAGATTTCAAGAAAAAACGTAAATGTTGCGATTAAACGAGTAAAGAGCAATGCCCCAGCATTAGCTCTTTCGAGCGATAGCAACATCGACGAAGTCAACCACGCAAAAGTTTCAAAGAACGTCCTTCTATCATTCCGAAACGTGGAATTTTTAGAAGTTGCCTTAAGACGTTTCTAAAATATATTTTGCCCGTTTCAAAAAGTATTTTCAAGCCTTGAAAGTATATTTTCAAAGCTTGAAAGTATACTTTCAAGGCTTGAAAGTATATTTTCATGTCATGAAAATAGTTTTATAAGCATGTATGCGAAGTTTTGTAGTCGGTAAAAAAAAGTTTTATAGTGTGGGAAGAGAAGTTTTATGATGGGAAAAAGAGGGAATTATACCCTTTGTATGGACTAAAGGCAATAAGAAAGAGGTGTGTCAACTATGCGGCTTATGCATCGTAACCCTTATGGTTAGAGGTCATAACCCTAAGGGTTACGACCTCTAACTGCCATAGTTTTGGAAGCTAACCCACACCACGGCATAAAGCACTGCACAAAAAAAGTGGTTGCATACAACAACTATGCAACCACTCGTATATAAAATATCAGATAGCTATTTTACTTCCACTAAATAATAATTCTTCTTGCCTTTTTGAACCAAGATAATGGAATCAGAAAGTAAATCTTTTTCTGTTACTTGGTATGTGTCAGATATTTTTGCTTTGTTCAACGATATCGAGTTTTCTTTCAAAGCACGTTTAACCTCGCCTTTCGAAGCAAACATATTAGTTTCGGCAGCAGTAAGTTCAACAATGTTTATACCATCGCTCTTCAACAACTCTCTGGATATTTCGAAAGTGGGCACACCTTCAAACACCGACTTTAATGTATCTTTGTCTAATTTCTGAAGCATTTCGGTAGTACCCTTTCCAAACAATATTTCGGAAGCAGCCACAGCAGCCTCATAATCTTTTTCGGAATGTACTCTTATGGTAATATCTTTGGCAAGTGCTTTTTGCAATATTCTTAGATGAGGAGCAGCCTTATGTTCTTCTTCCAAACGTTCTATTTCTTGTTTAGGAAGTAGAGTAAATATACGAATATATCTCGAAGTATCTTCATCTGAACAGTTCAACCAAAACTGATAGAACTTGTATGGAGAAGTTTTTTCGGGATCCAACCACACATTTCCTCCTTCGGTTTTTCCGAATTTGGTACCATCGGCTTTTGTTATCAAAGGACAAGTAAGAGCGTATGCCTCACCCCCTTCCATTCTTCTTATAAGTTCGGTACCGGTAGTTATGTTGCCCCATTGGTCGGAGCCACCCATTTGCAAACGACAACCTTTCGATCTATACAACGTAAGGAAATCGTAGCCTTGCAACAGCTGATAAGTAAACTCGGTAAAAGAAATACCTGTTTCCATACGTTTCTTAACAGAGTCTTTTGCCATCATGTAGTTTACGGTAATATGTTTACCAACATCACGAATAAAGTCTAAAAACAAATAATCCTTCATCCAATCGTAGTTGTTTAGTATTTCGGCAGCGTTGGCATCTTTTTCGTCAAAGGACAAGAATTTCTCTAGTTGTTTTCTAATGCAATCCACATTATGCTGAATTTCTTCTACAGTAAGCAATTTACGTTCAGCAGCTTTAAACGAAGGGTCGCCAATCATACCTGTAGCACCACCCACCACAGCCAATGGTTTATGACCTGCCATCTGCAAATGTTTCAGCATCATTATACTCACTAAGTGTCCTATATGCAACGAGTCGGCTGTTGGGTCGATACCCACGTATGCAGTGGTCATTTCCTTGTTAAGTTGTTCTTCGGCACCCGGCATGATATCATGAATCATACCTCTCCAACGTAGTTCTTCAACAAAATTTATTTTCATAATTATCTCTTTTCTAATTAAAAAAAGAGGGTCATTTGCTGAAATGACCCTCTAAAGGAAAAATTCTAAAATATTTATTTTACGATCAATTTAGAAGTCATCATTTGCGATTCGGTAAGTACGTTTATCAAATAAACACCTTTCTGCATATTTTGACAATTGATAGTTTCGGTATAAATACCTTCTGTCAAGTTATCCAACGATTTTGTGTATACTACTTTACCCGACATATCAAATATTCTGATAGAAACATTTGTTGCATTAGCTATTTCCATTTCTATATTTGCATACGATGCAGCAGGGTTAGGATAGATTCTAACATCGTTGATATTTTCAGCAACAGGGGCATTGATACCTATTTCGTTTTCAAAATCTTTCACATAAGTTTTGTCTACATATATACCTCTACCGTATGTTGCGAAATAGATAGCTCCCGGATATTTAGTTTTACCGAAACGATATTCTTCTGCGTTGGTACCTGTATAATATGTAGCTCTTCTGAATTTCATTTCAGCAGTTTGTTGACGGATAAATGTTACAGGAACACCTTGTAATCCGTAAAGAGTGGCGGCAGTTTGGTTGTATGCTTCCATAGTATAAATACCATCTATGGCACCTATAAATACCGAACCTGTTTCTTTTTCTATCAACGAAGAATAAATGTCTTTACCTTCCAATATATTGTTTTCAACGGCATTGCATTCATCAGCAGTAGCGTTTGCAATATAATATAAGTTGCTACCATCTTCTTCGCCGGCACAAGTTACTATGGCAGTATTGCCATCAGCCGATAAAGCTATAGAAGTTATAACACGTTCAGTATTTAAGATAGTATCTATTCTCGTTTGTTGTTTAGGACCATTAGGAGTGAATGCACCAATCACATTTGGATCAGCAGAAGCCAAACCACGAACACGTACAAGTACTGAACCTCCGTCAGTTTCTTCGGCAGCTATGAATAAGTTTTCGCCATCTTGAGTTATAGCCAATGCTCTTACTACCGATTCTCTTAAATTAGCAACATCAAGCCAGTTGATACCATCGGTAGAGTTACCACCTACTTTTCTAAAATCTGTAGCATTCGATGTCATATATACTTTGCTATACAAAGCACCATCAAATTGTTGTGCAACAGCTGTTACGAACAATCTGCTTTGGATTGGGTTTTTAATAACACCTTCGATACCGGCAGCAGTCAATGTGCATTGTTCTGCAATTCTGTAAGCTATAGGATAATCAGTGTGAGCTTGATCGCGAAGCATGATAGTATCGTTTACCATCAATTCGAAACCATTTCTTGCCAATGTGTCAACACCATTACGACGAACTATAACCGGAGCAGTTATTTTAAATTCCATACTATCACGAATCAATTCGTCTTCAAGATTTTCCCACAACAACATAGCAGGATTGTAAGCACTTGTTGTAAACTGAGTATTGTTGAAATCGGTACCGGTTGTCCAAGCTTGAGTGTTAGTACTATTAAAGTAGTCAGAAGTAGCACGACCGAAGTCAGCACCTTCGGCACCTACAAACATAACTTCTTTTTCGGTTGGAGCCACTTGATGAATCATCGATATAGCACCCCAGCTACCATTACCATACCAAATGCTTTCGGCAGCGTGGTTTACAGAGTCTGCCATAGGTGTAGTGATTTCAGAATTTTCGCGAGATTTGATGTAAGGCATAGCATGTCCGAGAGCACCACCCATTACCGAACCATCGTTAGCTACTGCTACCGAAACAAATTGTGTGGTTGTCAATCCTCTATTTAATTCCGAGAAACCAACTCCCGATTCACCTACGATTGTTACTCCATCATATACTTCACCATATTTGAATATACCACCATCGGTAGCCAAATAATAAACCGAGTCGTTCAAGAAAGCTATATCATGAATATTTTCGTGAACGTAGAATGCAGATGGACGACCATAGGCTGCATTCGATTCCATAGCCCATGTGTATATATTGGTACCTTCGAGACCTTGAGCAGTCCATAAATCAGAACCTCCCAAATATAGTTTTTTAGGATCGGTAGGACTTACTGCAAGAGTATTGCTATACCATCCATTGCGCGATGTAAACAACGACACTGTTGATGTTGATATTTTGTTCCATTCGGTTAGATAAATATTAAAGTAATCATATTCTAAAGTATCGTATTTGTATGCAAATGTTGTGTCGTATGTAAATATTGTATCATAAATATATGCATAATTTGTATCGTATGCAAATGTTGTATCAAATGTATATGCATACAAAGAATCGTAAATGTATGTAAAAGTTGTGTCGAACACATATGTAGTATCATATGAAACTGTAAATATAGAATCCATTGTAGTTGAATCTATTGCAGAAAAAATACTATCAATAGTTATCAAAGTGTCAGATACTACTATTTCAGATATTTCAGGTATAGTATCAATAATAAGAGTTGTAGTTAATGTATCTAATTCTGAAACAAGAGTATCTATAAGCGAAATATTCGAATCCACAACATTAATTTCCGATACTATTGTATCAACTTCTGAAACTTCAGCGATAGTATCTATAGTTCCAACTATGGAATCTTTTTCAACTACATATCCGCTATTTGTCATATATACTCCTTCCAAGTATCCGTTAGCGTCAGCTACCGACAAGTATACATAATTTTCATCGGTTGGTGCTACTGTCAATTCTACACGAGAAGTATTGGAAGCATGATTTGTTTTTACTTTCAAATATTCAACTCCTTTAGATAAGCTATCTATCATATACAAATCAGCACCGGTTGTGAAATATAATCTTTCACTTGCTATTTCCAAATCTTGCACTTTACCACCTTCGAATAAAGTTTCATATTGAGTGTTACCCATAGTGGCACGGAACAAACCTGTATTTGTTGCGAAATACAAATAACCTCCGTTTACAATCATTTTGTTTATATATTCCAAATTTTGATCGGCTGCTATCACAGGAGCAAACGTAGCTGTAGCAGGATCGTATTGGTAAATACCTTTTCCTTTTGGAATAATAAGACCTTTGTTGTCCAAATCAGATACCGACAAACCTTCACCTGTACCAATCAAAAGTTTACCTTCGTGTTGCACCATGCAACTAATCGGAAGAACAAACTCATTACCGGTATTATCTAAAACGGGCATCCAAGTTTTTCCACCATTTTCTGATTTGAATAATCCACCCGAAACACCGGCTGTATATAATACAACGGCATCTCCTTCTGCTTGTTGGTCTATAACAATTGTACGGGTACGACCTGCCAAGTTGTTAGGACCTAAAAAATTCAATCCTTGATCAGGATTTTGACCGATTGCAGTGTATGTTCCAAACAACAAAATCGCTGCAATAATACCGAAAAGTATTTTTCTTTTTCTCATAAGATGTTTACTATTAATTAAATATTATTTTTATTCTATTCAAAACTAAAAGGCAAAGATAATAATTTTTTTTGGATTAGTGGTCTTTTTTTTATCAACACTCTCTTTTCTTAGGAAATAAATTTGCTGTTATTTCTTCCGGGCAATACTATCAAATTAATTATCAATATTATAGAATAAAATTGTTTAATCTTTTTTAACATCGTTTTTATTTCGCACATTAAATATCGTTACTTATCAAGAAATTTGTCGTTTTGAGGAGCAAAAAGTATCGTTGTTTTAAGCCTTTAAAACATTATCAACCATTACGCAAAAATTGTGGTATATTGCAAATCCGCTCATGGTATACTATCATTTATACGAAACCCGGGTTTCGTGCGATTGATGATATAGCATAAATCAGACGAATATCACATATCTGTATTACAAGCTTTTATAAAAAGGAGAAATTTATCTACATATCACCGATTTTTTCCTCGCGACGTTGTCGGAATTTCCTCGCGACGTTGTTTGTGCAACTACGCCACGTTGTAAAATTTTCCTCGTGAGGAATTTTTCACACCTAAGAAACCATATTTTCGACACAAAACCACGCATATCAAATAAAATTGCTATATTTGCAAAAAAAATATATCATCATGAAAAAAGTAACATTTTGTATCTTAGTATACTTCGTAGTATTATCGTGTAATATCATTGCTCAAGATAGCACATTGGCACGCCAAATAATAAAACAACTTTCCTCGCCCGAAATGTTTGGCAGAGGTTGCAGCTATGGTGGCGATAAAATTGCAGCCGAATTTATTTCCGACAAATGTAAAGAGTTTAATTTAAAGAGTTTTGGCAACAACTATTTCCAACCTCTCTCCTACCCTGCATTTAAAATGGAAGGAGAATGCCATATAAAAATTGGGAAAAAAGAATTAGCACCGGGAAAAGATTACTACATCGAAGTGTTTTCATACCCTATAAAGGAGAAAAAAATATCGGTATTGTACACAACATCTAGTGCCATGTCGCACCCCGATTCGCTGCAACTATTTGTGAACAAACATAAACGCAATATCAAAAACAGTATCGTATTCATCAAAAACAGCGAATCGGGCAGCAATGAAGAAAAAACTTTTTTAAATTCCATACGCAACCGCAACCCTTTTGGTTCTAAAGGCATTATCGTCGGACAAAAACAGTTACCTATGGCTGTAACAAGCCATTATCCTGAAGAATGGAACTACGCCCTTATATATGTTAAAGACTCTGTATTTGCCAAACACCCAAAGCATATATCAATAGCGTTTAACACCGAACTATTAATCCACAATTCGCAAAACGTATGTGCATATATCGAAGGTAACGAAGTAGCAGACAGTTTTATAGTATTTTCTGCGCATTACGACCATTTAGGCACGATTGGCAACAAGGCATACTATCCCGGAGCACACGACAACGCCAGCGGTGTGGCTGCAGTGCTGGACCTGGCCAAATATTTCAGCCAAAACAACCCAAAATACTCGGTTGTATTCTTGTTCTTTTGCGGCGAAGAAACTGGACTGATTGGCTCTCATTACTTTACCGAAAATCCCTTAATACCTCTCAAGAAAATAAAAATGTTTGTAAACATAGATATGTTTTGCGGTGGCGATGAAGGCATTATGATTGTAAATTCCAAAACAGAACAAACATCACCATTCTTCGAAATAATCACAAAGATAAATAGCACAAACAATTATCTTGCTCAAATAAAGAGTCGTCCAAATGCTGCTAACAGCGACCATTACTTCTTTTCGCAACACTGCCCCGCCATATTCATATACACCATGGGAGGTAAATATGGTGGATACCACGACATTTACGACACTTGCGACAAATGCAGTCTCGAAAACTACGAAAAAATGCTTAATTTGATAATCGAATCCACCAAAACGCATTTCAATTTATAAAACAATATCAATGAATAACGAACATTTCTCGATAAAGAAAAGGATAAAAAGTTTTAGTTATGCCTTTGCCGGGCTGAAAGTATTGTTTAAAGAAGAACATAACTCGTGGATACACGCCGTAGCGGCGGTGTGTGCAATAACAGCAGGCATTCTGTTAGATATTTCGGCCATCGAATGGATAGCAATAATCATCGTTATAGGTATGGTTATTTCGGCCGAAATAGTCAACTCGTCACTCGAACGCACTGCCGATTTTATCAAAGCCGAACGCGACGACCGCAAACGCGACATCAAAGACCTTGGTGCAGCAGCAGTATTGATATGTGCCATCACAGCAGCCATAACAGGTATAATTATATTCCTACCCAAGTTGATAGCATTGCTTGCTGCGTAGCAGACACACACATAGTTGCAGTAATAAAAAAAAAGAATAACAAAGGTCGTTTGACAAAAAGTTTATGGGATACTAATAATATAGTTACATATAACGATTACGACGACATTGTAGTAGAAGAACATATATACAACAAAAAATTTCTCTTTGAAGAGAAGACATCCAAAAAATACATATATTCATACATATACGATGAATATGGCAATTGGATAGAGAAATACAAAGATGGCAAATTAATAGCTATTAGAAAGATAACATATTACTAAGAATACACTTATAAACAACGTCAAACACATAGAACAATGAAAAAAATAGTACTGATAATAGTTATCATAGCAACAACAATGATGATTGCCTGTAATAATAGCTACAAAGAAGCAACTCATCACAATCTTCCTAAAAGTCATAATAAAGAACAATGGAAAACAATTAATTCCAATTGCAAATACTTTATCGAGCTTTTAAAGGTTGAAAGGGATATTAGAGAACATAAAAATATTTCTGCCGAAAAAATAGAAGAACTAATGCCTCGCAATAGCAGAGAATTCCAAATCTTTAGTTTACTCGAAGAAAATAATTTTTCTTTTACCTTACATACTGCTGCACAATATGCCATTGCCGACAGCCTCGACATAATGAAACATTTTTTTATGTTTGCCAAATGGAGCGATAGCTGGGAATACCCTTGGGAAATAGCCATCGAAATAGAGAAACAACACCCTGAGAAATTTCATAATACCATCAATGATATATGGAGTTTAGAAGAGATTGATAATTATGAATTTTACCGACAAGACTACTTAAAATGGGAAAACGACAATAAAAGCGAACAATAAGCGTTATCGCTCATATTTAATCATTACTACAAATGAAGAATATACTAATAATGTGTGTCATAATAGCAGTTACAATAGTTTCTTGCAAAAAAGAAAATGATGAGCTAATTGTCGGTAAATGGAAAATAACAAGCATCGAAACATTTGAAAAAGATAACACTACTCTAATAGAAGTAAATAACAATAATAATTGGGGTTATGTATTCGAAGAAAATAATATCGGATACTCATACACAATTGTTGATGGCACCGAAACAATAACAAGTTCAATGACATACTCGATAAATAACGACACGCTATTCCTATATTGGGAAATTCTAAATAAAGAGGCAATGGTCTTAAATATCAAGACACTCAACAATGAAACCCTAAAAATATACACAAAAACACAAGTAGCGGACATCAATGGAAATTTTATAAAGCATACATATTCGCATTTTAATCTCATACGAATATAAATTTATTCCATAGACATTGATTCAGAAAAATATTGTTGTTCGATTAAAGCGACTTTATTTCATTATAGCCAATATGACAAACTATCTTGAATACTATTCTTTACAACTCCGACGAACGTTTCAAGAAACTTTTTAGCAAATATTTACATATCATTAAGAATCTTTTCTGCAGTTTTGCCGTCTTACGAGTAACCAATTCTTAGAAATTAACTTGCAAGTGATTAGTGAGTTTTGGAAGAAACAAAATTATTAATCAAAGAAAAACGCGAAATAATATGAAAGCAGTTTTAAGCAGACTATCATTGCTGATAGTGGCAATGACTATGTTGTTCGCAAGTTGCGAAAAAGAATCAGGTTCCGAAAACAACAAACCCGAAGATGGAAACGAAAATCCCGAAGTAGTAGGAAATACAATCAATGGACACGAATATGTAGACCTTGGTCTGCCAAGCGGCTTGAAATGGGCCACTTGTAATATTGGTGCTACTTCAGCGGAAGAATTTGGCGACTATTACGCTTGGGGTGAAACCTCTACTAAAAGTGAATATGTAGGAAGCAATTGTTCAACAAATGGTGTTAATTTGAGCGATATAAGTGGCAATGCTCAACATGATGCTGCACGTGCCAATTGGGGTAGTACATGGCGACTACCTACCATCGACGAATTGAAAGAATTGAAGAATAACTGCACATTAGAATGGACTTGGCAGGGAATTAATCATGGGTATAAAATTACAGGACCCAATGGCAATTCCATCTTTCTTCCGGCAGGCGGATATTATAACGAGTCATCGGTTTTTTCGAAAAATGAAATTGGTCAATATTGGACATCCTCACCATATGAAAATAATTTACAATATGCTATGCGTTTCAGTTTTGGCAAAGATGTATCGAATATAGAAATAAGCGAATACTACAGATACATGGGGTATAGTGTTCGCCCGGTATCGAACTAAAACCTTTATCAAAATAAAAAGCGGAGCATTGCAAATGTTCCGCTTTTTTATGCTATAAGGCTAGCGTTATACAACAATTGTTGTAAAAAAATTAGCACCGAATGCGTTTAAGTCGATTTTTTTATGTACATTTGCAAGCGTTTTGCAAGCATAATATATTGCGGAACTATCGTTGGAATAGATTTTTACATAAATACGACAAGAATACAAAATAAAATATTATATACAATGAATTACGATGTTATAGTAATAGGTAGCGGTCCCGGAGGATATGTAGCTGCCATAAAATCGGCACAGTTAGGATTTAAAACAGCCGTTGTTGAACGCGAAAATTTAGGTGGAATATGCCTCAACTGGGGATGCATTCCTACCAAAGCTCTTCTTAAGAGTGCACAAGTTTACAATTATGTATCGCATGCTTCTAACTATGGAGTAGCAGCACAGCCTATCACTCCCGATTTGGAAGCTATGGTAACACGTAGCCGCGGAGTGGCTGACACCATGAGCAAAGGTGTACAATTTTTGTTGAAAAAGAACAAAGTTGACGTAATAACCGGTACCGGCAAGGTAAAACCCGGCAAAAAAGTAGAAGTAACAAATGCCGAAGGCGAAGTAGCCGTATACGAAGCCAACCATATTATAATAGCCACCGGTGCTCGCTCTCGCAACCTTCCAAAGCTTCCTCAAGATGGCAAAAAGATAATAGGATATCGCGAAGCTATGACATTGCCACAACTACCAAAGTCGATGGTGGTAGTAGGTTCGGGTGCTATAGGTAGCGAATTTGCTTTCTTCTATCAATCAATAGGTGTGCAAGTTACATTAGTTGAGTTTATGTCAAACATCGTTCCCAACGAAGACGATGATGTATCAGCACAAATAAGCCGCTCGTTCCGCAAGATGGGTATGAAGGTTATGACCTCTTCGTCGGTAGAAAAAGTGGATATCGAAGGCGACGTTTGCCACGTAACTATCCAAACTAAAAAAGGCACCGAAGTGGTAGATGCAGATATAGTACTTTCGGCTGTAGGTGTGATAACAAACTTGGAAAACCTTGGTTTGGAAGAAGTAGGTATAGAAGTTGAACGCACCAAAATAGTTGTTGACGATTACTATCGCACCAATGTGGAAGGCTATTATGCTATAGGCGACGTGGTTCATGGACCTGCATTGGCACACGTGGCATCAGCCGAAGCCCTTGTATGTGTTGAAAAGATAGCCGGCGAAAACCCAACACCGGTCAACTACAAAAACATACCCGGATGTACCTATACCACTCCCGAAATAGCCTCGGTAGGTATGAGCGAAAAGGCTGCCAAAGAAGCAGGCTACGAAATATTGGTAGGAAAATTCCCATTCACAGCTAGCGGAAAAGCTACTGCTGCAGGTAGTCGCGATGGTTTTATCAAGATTATTATCGATGCCAAGACCGACCTTATATTAGGTGCTCACCTTTGTGGCGACAATGTAACTGAGATGATAGCCGGTTTAGTAGTAGCCCGTCAAAACGGATTAACTGCAAAACAAGTGGCAGGTTCGGTACACCCTCACCCAACTTTGAGCGAGGCTATAATGGAAGCCATCGAACAAGCCTACGGAAAAGCTGTTCATTTGTAAACTACTGTAGATACAACATATATACAAAAACGAGGTGTCGAATAATGACAACCTCGTTTTTTTTGCATTTATATGTAAGCGTTATTACCAATTCAATATCTTCATCAAATCATATTCTTCGGGATTATCAATAAACTGTTTGGCTGCTTCGTAGTCAGCAGGTGTTATGTAATCCATTATATCTTCGATGTAGCTTTGAACTTTGTTGGTATTTATATTCACCAATCTTGGAGGGATTTTGCCTGTAGCAGGGTCTTGTATATCTTTCAAGAATAGTGGCGACATATTACCTACATGGTCAACATATATCATACATCCTGTATGACCTTCTTTGAACAATTTAAACACACCCATACCCAATAGCGAACAATAAGTAAGGTCGTAAGCTATAGGAGTATGACAACGTATTTCATATCCTATTTCAACCGGACGACTTTTAACCTTCAAACCTATTTCTTTGTTTACCTGTTCAAGCATATTATTAAATATATGAGCTTTACTTACTTTTCCAAGTTCGGGGTGACCATGATCGTCGTAAGAGAAGTTTACACCGGTTTTCTTCAATTCTTCGTCGCTAAGCGAGTGGAACACACCTTCGCTAATCATGGCAGCACCATAGTTGATACCCATTATTTTACGTTTCACTATTGAGGATATCACCATGCGGATAATCTTATCTAAAGTAATAGTGGTTTTGTTGAAAAATTCGGGTATCACCACCATAGGATAATGACATGCACCTGCTATACCCAATGCCAAGTGTCCTGCACTACGTCCCATGGCACTTACCACAAACCAGTTTTCGCTGGTGCGAGCATCTTCCATTACTGCAGTACCTATCACTGTTCCCTGAGCTTTAGCCGAGTTGTAGCCAAAAGTAGGCGACGAGTTTGGCAAAGGAAGGTCGTTATCTATAGTCTTAGGAACATGTATATTGCTTATAGGATAATTCTTTTTGGCAAGAAAAGCCGATATACGATTGGCAGTGCTTGCAGTGTCGTCGCCTCCAACGGTAACCAACAGTTTTATATTGTTGTCTTGAAACAAACTTAGATTGAAACGATTTTCAAAGTCATCATCAGATGGTTTGAAACGACTCATTTTAAGCATCGAGCCACCTTTGTTGAAAATATCGTCAGCCATAAGGAAATCGATATCAATCATTCGCGGTGTAGTAGTAAACAAACTCGAATATCCCCCGTGAAGACCTATGACACGATATCCATCACGTAAAAAAGTTTTTGCCACGCTGGCTATAACGGTGTTCATTCCCGGTGCGGGACCACCTCCTGTAAGAATTGCTACTGCGTTTTTCATTATTTTTTATCTTTATAAATTTATAACTATCTGAATAATATATCTTATTAGGAAATACTCGTTTTATTTCCGTCTGCAAATATACTACTTTTTTTGAATATACGAAAATTTTACCGCATCTAAAGATAGCTATCATAAAATGTCAATTGCCAATCTCAATCCCACCCCCATAAATCTGTAGGAGGAGTTGGCAGAATTTCGCATTGTATTTCGGCAATATACAGCTTCGCTACGCCAACTGCCTCCTCTCAGCACTCGGTCGTTGGCTTTTGTGTGGCCTAATAGAGTATTTTTTCCGGTACCATCGTAATAATCATACACATCATAGCACCATTCCCATACATTACCACTCATATCATACAACCCCAACTCGTTAGAATGTTTAGTCATCACTTTTTGAAGAGAATCTTCAGCATTGTTTCGACACCAACCGACATTCTCAACATCATCACTCCCGGAATATAAATACCCTTTACTGAGACTTCCACCTTTTGCAGCATATTCCCACTCGGCTTCGGTGGGCAGACGAAAATGTTTTTGTGTAATAGCGTTTAACTTGGTTATAAATTCGAGCGAATCATTCCACGATATACAATCAACAGGATAGCTATCTGTATTTTTAAAAAACGATTTGTTTGCTGAAGGATTATAGCCCATTACCTTTTTCCACAACATTTGTGTTACAGGAGTTTGTCCCATATAAAAAGAATTTATTTCTACAGTATTTATTGGGGCTTCATCGGGATATGCATTAATATCGTAATTATGATTATCAACATCATAATTCTGTGCTCCCATTATATATTTTCCACCTTCAACATATATCATTTTAAAAAGAACACCACCGATTTTAAAATCTAATCCGCTCATATCATCAATATTTAATTTTATCTTCATCATTTTGTATAAAAAAAAACGTAGAACTGATAAATGTCTACAATCAAGTTGGAGGTCCTAGGAAAACCTTAAATTCACATGTAGATACAACCAATTCCACGCTATGAACGCAGAATAGCTATACTTATGCCTCGTGAATTTAAAGTCAAAAGTTTCCTAGGTTTCCAACTTAAAAGCTTGGCATAACACTTTTTAGTAATCAAAAAAAAAGCAGTTTCCACTCCGAAACTATTTGCAAAAGTACATATTTTTTTTGACTTTGTATACCTGCATAAATATTTTATATTTTATTACACAATTGGATTAATATTTTTTCTTCATTTCAAAGATTTCTTCATTTCTTTGGGTAAATAATTTTCGATAATCATCTTCTTATGAATAATATTCTGAACAAAAAAATTGTTTTATGAAGGATTCACCATCGACCCCCTTAATGTCCTAAAATTCCCTCACGAGGAAAATTTCACAACGTCGCGTAGTTGCACAAACAACGTCGCGAGGAAAATCCGACAACGTCGCGAGGAAAATCCAAAAAGATAGCAACATTCAATAACAAACTGAAATACAATATATAATATTCTTCAAGATTTATGGCAACTTCTAAAAATTCCACGTTCTAAGCAAGTATTCATTTTTTTTATAAAAACTTTTGCGTGCTTTGCGTTTTTTACCGAAATCTTTCTATTTCTTTTTCAATCGCATAGCTCGCTATGCTCAATCAAAAGAAATTAGAAATCTTTCTAGTAAAAAATCACAAATCACTTGCAAAGCAA
>JAFWZP010000030.1 GCA_017522255.1 Bacteroidales bacterium
AACAGCAAAATAAAGACGAACAAAAGAAACAACCTCAACCACAGAGTGGCGATAAAAAACAAGAACAAAAAAAGAAAGATGCTGAACGTATTTTGGACGCTGTAAAGAACAACGAAAAGAAAACCTTAGACAAGCAAAAAGTAAAGGTTAGAGGTGGTAAAATAGAAAAAGACTGGTAATAATAGAAAAACAGAAATGATACTAATAAATAGATTTGTAATGAAGACTAAATCGCTAATATTAATACTATTTATGGCTATAAGCACAATGCTTGTGGCTCAAGAACCTGCTATAACACTAAGGGCACCATCAACGGTTGGTGTGGGACAGCAATTCTCTGTTACATACGAAGTAAATGCACGACCTTCCGATTTTAAAACACCTACCTTTACCGATTTTAATTTTTTGGGAGGTCCTTCGCAGTCGTCGAGTTCGAGCACTAAATTTATCAATGGCAAGATGTCGCATTCAGTAAGTGTGTCGTATACCTACTATTTGTCGGCATCAACCGAAGGAACGTATACTATACCAAAAGCATCGTGTAAGGTTGATGGCAAAACAATAACAAGCAACTCGCTCCAAATAGAAGTTACTAAGACGGCTAATAATAATCAAACTCAATCGCAACAAGGTTATAGTCGAAGACAACAACAAACTCAGCAGCAAGATGCTCCAACTTCTATAGATGAAAAAAGTTTGTTTGTAAAAATATCGGCTAATAAAACAAATGTGTATCAAGGTGAAGAAATAATAGTAACTTATCGTATATACACGCAAGTGAGTGTTAGTCAGTATCAGATAGACAAGTTGCCTATCAATAAAGGTTTTTGGACAGAAGATTTGTGGGACGACAATACTCAGATACAGCAATACGAAGAAACTATAGATGGCAGAAAATATATGGTGGCTGAAATACGTAGAGCAGCCCTTTTCCCACAGGAGAGTGGTACACTTACAATCGAGCCATTGCATTTAGAGGTGTTGGCTCAAGTGCCCTCGCAACGTCGTCGTTCGTCAAACTCGATATTCGATTTGTTTGATGATGCTTTCTTTAATGCTTATCAATCGGTGAGAAAATCGTTGGTCTCGAATGCTTTGAAGATTAATGTGAAACCATTACCAACTCCTCCTGATAATTTTACGGGTGGTGTAGGCAATTTTTCGTTGAAGGCAACTGTCGATAATACCAATATCAAAGCCAATGAAGCATTGACCTATTCGGTAACTATATCGGGAACAGGTAATTTGATGTTGATAGATGATATTGATATTGATTTTCCAGAAGTGTTTGAGGTCTACGACCCTAAAATAACTCCAAATATCAAGCATAGTGCTAATGGTGTAAGTGGTAGTAAAACTTTTGAGTGGATATTAATTCCTCGTTCGCAAGGTAAGTATAAGATACCTGCTGCCGAGTTTGTTTTCTTTAATCCAAAAACCAAGGCATACGAAACAAAAACAGCACAGCCATTTGATATTAACGTAGCCAAAGGAGACCCTAATGCTATGACAAGTTATTCGTCGAAGAGTGATGTAAAACTTTTAAATTCGGATATAAACTATATAAAGACAGGCAATCCTAATCTTGTACAATCTGGTAAGATATTTTTTGGTTCGTTGTTGTTTTGGGGCGTGCTGTTGTTGCCTATATTGTTGAGTATAGTAATAGTATTGTATATGCGTAAGATGCAAGCTTCACGCAGCGATGTTGCTTCTATGAAGTTAAAACGTGCAACATCGTTGGCTAAGAAACGTTTGCGTAAAGCTGAAGGCTATCTTAATCAGAATGATGACGAAAAATTTTATGTGGAAATATATCAGGCTATATGGGGCTATGTGTCGGATAAGTTTGCTATTCCTCTATCTAAATTGTCAGGCGATACAATACAAAGTTGTTTGGAAGAACGAAAAGTAGATGCATCGATAGTGGAAAAGATATTAAAAACACTTGCTGATGTTGATTTCGCACGTTTTGCTCCAGGTGATAGTTCTACAAAAAAGAATGCTATATATGAACAGGCTTTACAGATGATATTAGATATTGAAAACCAATTAAAATAAAAAAAAGATATGAAGAATAAGACAATTATATTAACTCTGTTATTGGTGTTTGCTTCTTCGCTCAAAGCCTCGGTGGAGAATAGTTTTGTGGAAGCAAATAATATGTATAAGAATGGTAACTATCAAGAGGCTATAGATATGTATCAATCGATACTTGATGGAGGTTATGAATCAGCAGCTTTGTATTATAACTTGGGTAATGCTTATTTTAGAACCGACAACTTGGGTGCTGCTATTCTTAATTACGAGCGTGCTCTTCAAATAGACCCATCTGATAAAGAGATACAACAAAATTTAGACTATGCAAACTCTAAAACTATCGACCGTATTAACAAGGTACCCGAATTGTTTATTACCAAATGGTTTAATGCTGTGTTAGGTTGGTTTTCGGTAAATCAATGGGGTGTGGTGGCTATTGTTGTTATGGTATTGTTGTGTGCTTGTGTGGTAGTTTTTTTCACTACAAAGTCGTATACCATTAAGCAGGTGTCGTTTTATTCGGCTATTGTTATGTTGGTGTTGATTATTTGTTCTATTATTAATGCTTCGGTGTTGAAGAATAGAATAGAAAATTTGCAACAGGCTATAGTATTGGAACCTACTGTGGTAGTGAAAAGTTCGCCCGATGACAATAGTGCCGAAAAGTTTATAATACACGAAGGTTGTAAGGTAACTATAGAAGACGAATTGAGCGATTGGACTAAGGTTAAGATAAGCGATGGCAACACCGGCTGGGTAGAAAATACTTATATCGAAATTATTTAAAACAATAATATTATGAATACTAAATACATCTTTAGACTGTTTGCTTTGGCATTGTTGATGTTTGTGGTGCCTTATTGTGTAGTAGTAGCTCAAAACGACGAATCTTTATATATAGATGAAGAAGATTGTGGCTGTGATTTATATTTTATTGACGGAATACAAAAAAC
The DNA here is from genome assembly GCA_017522255.1 of Bacteroidales bacterium. Lineage (GTDB taxonomy): Bacteria > Bacteroidota > Bacteroidia > Bacteroidales > P3 > HGM05376. The sequence continues at coordinate 2,994 of JAFWZP010000030.1, forward strand.
ATACAAAGATGGTAAATTTGGTTTTAAGCGTTATGATGGTAAGATACTAACCCCAAATATATATACTTATACCGATAAGTTTCAAAATGGATATTGCAAGGTGGTTAAAGAAGATACCTTGGTAGGTCTTATCGATTCTACAGGTCGTGAGGTGATACCTTGTTTGTATCAAGATGTGGACTATATAAGAGAGGGTCTTGTGCGATTTCAGAAAGATAATAAATATGGATTTTTAGACCCTGAAAATAATGTGGTGATACCAAATAAGTATTTGGCAGCATCGAGTTTTTTGGAGGGTAAGGCTGTGGTAGCTGTGGCTATAGACTCGTTTACTGTGCTATATGGCTATATCGATAAGAACGATTCTATGACAATTAAACCTGCCTACGAGTATGCTATGCCTTTTGTTGAAGGTGTGGCAGTGGTTAAGCAATACGACCGTTTTGGTATGATAAATCATTCAGGTAAAGAGGTGTTGCCTATTAAATATTTGTTTGTTTCAAATATGATTGATGGTTTGTTTTGGGCAGCCAACGAAGATGGTTTTGCTTTGTTTAATCATAAGCAGAAACCTCTAACGCCCTTCGTTTATCAAGATGCTAATCCTTTATCCGAAAGATTATATCCCATAATGCGTGATGGAAAATGGGGCTATATCAATAAGAAAGGTAAGGAAAAGATAGCTTGTCAATATGATGTAGCATCGCCTTTTAAAGATGGTCGGGCTATGGTGATGAAGGATAAAAAGTATGGTATTATAGATTATTCGGGCGACTATATTTTGCCTCTCGAATATGATGAAGCGGGTATGCGTAGTCAGGCTTATAGTTATAATGAGGGTTTGGCTATGGTGGAAAAAGATGGTAAATATGGTTTTGTAGACCGTGATGGTGATATAGTTATACCTCTTATTTATGATGGTGCTTTCCATTTTGCTGATGGGTTGGCTCCCGTGTGCAAAGATGGTAAGTGGGGGTATATCAATGCCGATGGCGAGGTGGTGATACCTTTCCGTTTTCAAATAGCATCGTTTTTCGAATATGGACGTGCCGAGGTATATTTAAATGGAAAAGCTCATAAAATAAACACCAAAGGTCAGTGTGTAAAGAATTGTAAGAACTTTTATAATTAATAGTTTTTTATGTCGAAGATAGCTACTCATAAAGGAAAAGTGGTGCAACTAAATGGTGTGAATGTTAGTGTGATGATAGAAAGTCAATCAGCTTGTGCTGCTTGCCACGCTAAGGGTATGTGCACTCTTTCCGACAAAGAAGATAAGATAATAGATATTAAAGTTTCGACTGATAGAGCTGCCAATTTAAGTGTAGGCGACGAGGTGATGGTGGCTGTGTCGCAACAACGAGGTATGCAAGCTGTGCTGTTGGCTTATATTTTGCCTGCCATAGTGGTAGTGGTGTCGTTGGTGGCTTGGCTGAAGGTAGTGCCCGAACCTTGGGCTATAGTCTTGGCTTTGGCTGTGTTGGCTTTATATTATATGTTGCTTTATCTTTTTAGAAACAAATTGAACTCTAAATTTGTTATGTCGATAGTAGATTATTAAACCATAAAAAATATTATTATGTTGTTGCCTCACAATGCTATGTATGAATATAAGTATTTGCTTAGTCCATTGCTACGCAGTGTTGTAAGGCACGTTGCTATAGTGCTGATGCTTGCTTGGTCGCTGTCGGCTCGTTCGCAGTATTATGTGTCGGGGCAAGACCCTGCACGTATACATTGGCGACAAATGTCTACCCCCAAATTTGTACTCATCTATCCCGATTATCTCGAATATAAAATACAGGAATTGAGGGCTTATTGTGATACTTTTGCGTATTATAATTATCTCGAAATGGATATGCCTTTTGCCAAGCCTCAAACCAAAACGCCTATAGTGTTTCATTCGGTGGGCAGTTATTCCAATGGTATGAATGCTTGGGCTCCTAAGCGTATAGAGATGTGGACTATGCCTCCTCAGAATACTTATTCGCAACAATGGTTGCAGCAATTGATGTTGCACGAGTATCGCCACGAGTTGCAAATGGAGGCATTGAATCAGAGTGGGGTAGGGGTGCTTACTTCTATTTTTGGGCAGCATATAGTAGGGGCTATAGCAGGAATAATGGTGCCTATGTGGTATTTGGAGGGTGATGCCACTTGGGCTGAAACCATATTGTCTTTTTCGGGTAGGGGTAGGCAGGGTAGTTTTGTGATGCCTTATAGGGCTTTGCTCTCAAAAAAGAAACCTTATTCATATAGCAAGGCTGTGTTTGGTAGCTATAAGGATTATGTGCCTAATCAATATATGTTGGGATACCTTATGGTGGCAAGGGACAGAATAACAAACACAAATTATTGGAAAGAGGGGTTTCAATCTGTGGCTTCGAAGTTTTGGACTTTGCGTCCTATGTATATGGGAAACTTTGTCGATTATTATGATTCCACTATGACTTTTTGGAATGATAATTGGAAATCCTACAATAATAATATTTCCTCAACAGCTCAAACACTTACACCATTATCAAATAAATATTCATCTTATATTCCTGCTGCTGTGCATAATAATAATATAGTGGCTTTAAAAACATCGTTCGACCATAGAACTGCTCTTATTACCATCGATAGTGCAGGCAATGAACATATAACTAAATACTTATCCAATGTATATGATGCCTATTTTGCTTCGCACAACAATATGGTGGCATACATAGAGGTGGTGCCCGATAAACGATGGAATGTGCAATATAATAACTTGGTGGTTTATAATCTCGATAATGGTAAAAAACAAACTCTTACCAAACATAGAAATATCTTTTCGCCTGCATTTTCAAAATCGGGAAAATTGGCGGCATTGGAGGTGTCGGATACTTTGATAAGTTATTTACTGGTGTTCGATTCGGCATTCTATGGGCAACATACTGCGGACTATATGCTCCAAAAAAAATCACTTTCTAAAAACAATACCGCTAACCTCGCTAACCGTGCTAACCCGTTAACCTTTTTGGGGGAGGATAAGCAAATGCAGCGTATAGCTCTACCTAATCAATATGAGTATAGTTATCCTGCTTGGAATGAGGGGCAAGACTCTGTGTATATGATAGTTGTTGCAAAACAAGGTGGTGCGGCTATAGGGTGCTATTCTTTGGTTGATAGTACTTTCAATATAGTGTCGGAATATACCTATGCCTCTATCTCGCACCTTAAAGTTTACGACAGTTTGCTATATTATATAGCTGATTATGAGGGCGTACCTCAAGTGTTTTCTTATAATATAACTACCCATAAAATACATCAAATTACTATGGCGGAATATGGAGTAGGCGATTATATTATACACAATAATAATATAATATATTCCGACTATACCGTGGATGGGTATGCTTTAAGTGTCGATAGTGTGAGGTATATGCCGTTTACCGTCAGTGCAATGCCCTCGGTTTTGCCTCATATTTCCTATGCCGATATTCCGCCTCTTATTGCCGGCGATAGTTCTTATTGTTCAAAAAAATATAACAAAATAACTCATCTGTTCGATTTTCATAGTTGGGCACCACTTAGTATTTCGCCATCTGAAAAAGAGGTCGATTTGGGTGCTTCGGTCTTCAGTCAGAATGTGTTGGGGACATCGTTGCTGTCGGCTGGTTGGCAATTCGACCACAACAATAATTCCAATAAATATTATCTCGACTACGAATATTCGGGGTGGTATCCTGTTATTAACATAGGTGCTTCATTTCAAAATCACCATTATAATATGGCTGATACTGCCACTATGCTATATTCGCAACTATATTCCTATGTGGCTGCCACTATGCCTTTTAATTACTATGAGGACGGACATGGTTATAATTTTTCGCTCTCGGCTCAGTTGGCTTATAATGCTTTTTTCGAAAATAACAATGATTATTATATACCAAATATAGCATTGCTGAATGCTCAGGCTGTGTTTACTCATTATACCGAAAAACCTTATCAATATATATTCAATCCGTGGTTGCAAAGTGTGTCGCTATCGTGGTTGAACGGATTGAATTACACCAATACAATATTTTCGATTGCTACTCAATTATATTTTCCATCGCCAATACGCACTCATAGCATACGATTATATGGGGCTTGGCAATATGTAGATGACAATGGTGTGCTTGCAAATTCTTCGATACGGGTGGCACGTGGTTATAATTTTTTTAACCCTTCTATGGTGGATATATCGTTGGCTGCTAACTATACTTTCCCTTTTTTATATCCCGATTTGAATGTTTGGAATATAATGTATTTTAAACGATTTTATGCCAATATATTTGCCGATTATATGAAAATAACGAATAATGATTATTATTCATTGGGAATGGAATTATACGTCAATATGAATGTCTTTCAAATATCCACACCACTATCACTGGGAATAAGAATGACATATCTGCCTCAGTTTAAAGATTTAAATTACGATTTTCTTTTCAATATAGAGATTTAAAAAAAACAATACCGCTAACCTCGCTAACCCCGTTAACCGATAACCTTTTTTTGGGGGACAATAAGACTACGAGACTACAAGTAATCTTTAAGACTTGTAGACTTGTAGACACAAAAAAGGGCGTATACGATACGCCCCTACATTCTTAGATTTTTTGATACCTACCATCACCTAAATCTTTAATCATATTGTGTTTACGCCATTTTGAGCGTGCTGTTTTTTGACTTCCCTTGGAAGTATAATATTTAGCCATATCCTCAGTCGTAAATATCTCAGGTAATTTATCAAAATAACCGCCTTTAGCTATTGATGTACTATAAGTAAAATAATCTACAGCCTTTTTACTTAAATCTCTTACACGAGAGCCATAATATTTTATCTGCTTCATCATTATATAGTTAGATGCAAATATAAATAGATTTTTAGTATCTTCCGATACTTTAGGAGCAGCACAAGTTTTGCCCTTCTTCTTATAACTACCACCACTAAAAGTATATCCGGCCTCTATAGCCTTGATAGCATAGTCTGTAAGAGCTATACGAAGCCCAAGCTCCGAAGCACGACGTTTAAGTTTATCAACAGCTACATCGTTTATAGCACGTGCATAATCAGTCCATTGAGCATCCCAATCATACATAAGCTCTACAAGTTCCTGAACATACATAGTACCGTCCCATTTAAACAAAGCATTACATACAGGGTCTATTACTCCCAATTTATCAATATGATTGAAGGGATAATCCTGAGGTTTTTTACCAAACACCACGTCCTCTATCTCACATAATATCTGACGAGATGCCGTACCATCTTCTGCACTTTCCATAGGTACAAATTTTGCGATAGCTACAGGAGTACCACAATAAATATAGTTTGCCAATCCGGGTACAATGTGCGTTTGCTCATTATCCCACTCTCCTACTTTATTTTGGGAATTACCTGCTCTTGAATAGTCCAGATTTTCACTATCATAAAGTCGGCGTAATGTAGCCGTACTAAGTGAGAAACTAGACTTATTCTTACCTACACTATCTACTTCACTTGTATAAGTAAGTAATCTATACCCATTACTACGTTCCAAGATGTGCTTTATAGCAGCCTCAGTTATATCACCCCCCATAAATAAAGTAGGATTGATAGGTTCAGTAAAATCAAAATCTTCACCATTTTTTTCAGCCTTTTTTACATCTTTTTTCCATTGTTTGTGAGCTTCATTGAATTGTAATGTCATTTGTTTTAATCTGTTAGCCCATAGGCGAACTACTTTTTCCACGTTAGCTTTACCACTGGCAAAGCTCCCACTTATAAGCGTATTCAAAGCTATACGCTTCTCATCCCCCTCCGGCGATGTAATATAAGAAGTATGATTCATATAAGTACTTGCCGTAGTGTATGTTGAAAAGAAACAAGGTATAGCCACCATCTGTTTTCCCTCATCTTCAATAATAGGCTTCAATGTAGCTTCTACAGCTTTGGGAAGTTTTATTTTTTCTAGTTCGTCAACCAAGAATGCAGTGTTATTAAAGTCATTCTCAAGCTCTTGCCACGAACAGTGATAGAACGGAGCCACAGCATCCGAACTATGCTCTGCACAATTGGTTGGTGTAGTTGTACATACCTCAGGTTCAGAATCTTGGGCTGTATTATGATTATAACCCCATAATACAGCATCATACCCCTCACGAGTCTCGATAGGGTCATCACCCTTAAGTATACTCTCTGCAGCATACTTACTTACATAATAACGATAGTATTCACCTATCTCATTTTCAGGCACATTATAATACTTCAATGTGCGACCGAACTCTAAATCGGCGTTGTGGCGTTGTCCTTGCCTCCTCTTGTACCCGTGCTTATTGAAATAGTTGTCAACAAGCTCTCGATTAATTTCAATTTTAGAATCTTGTGTCATTAAAATATTGATTAATAAATTATTATTAGTACTACTAACTTCTCTTGCCGTAGTAGTATCGGCATTGAGTTTATACTCTTTCAAAGGTTCGCCCGGAGCACCAAAAAGCATGTCTATATTTATGTAATATATATAACTATCCGGCACTATGTAGCTTAGTCGTTTAAAATCCTTTACGGCAGTGTCCAATAAACTTGCGGCTATACCCGTTTCCTTAGCAAACTGAAGCTGATTTTGAACCATATCTAACTGTGGATTACCACGAAACACTACTCTCAATCCCCTACTGCTGGGGGTAAGATGCAAAAGAATAAGTTTTTGAGCCTTAGTAGCTACGTTCCACTTCATTATCAAATGTTTGCAGTTGTCCAATGTTTCCCTCTCCAAACCATCAAGGTCTATAATCACGTTACCATTACTTACAAACTCTTCGCTTCTGTTATCTGTCTCATTATAACCACAATAGGCATACAAAGGCAACTGAGCTTTAAGGTGTGTTTTTGCTTGCTGATAGTCCGCAGCAGCAGGGTCAAGTGTTGCCAATTGACTGCATACAAGCTGAACTTGAGTACTTTTCGTATCATTTTCGAACATCTCCAAGGTAGCTCTTACTCCTTGTTTACTCTTGTTGGTCAAGAACCTGACCACATTGCTTTTTTCTTCCTGCGAGGGTTGGCTACTATTCTTCACCACTCCCTCTGTTGTATTTGTATTCATGTTCATATATTATAAAAATTTTATTTATAAATATTATCATTTTTATTTACATTTACAAATATACATTTTATTTTTCAAAAAAACAAAAAAAC
>JAFWZP010000004.1 GCA_017522255.1 Bacteroidales bacterium
AATCTTTCTATTTCTTTTTCAATCGCATAGCCCGCTATGCTCAATCAAAAGAAAGTAGAAATCTTTTTAGCAAAATTCCGTAAATCACTTGCAAAGCAATTTTTAGAAATTGCCTATAAACAACTTTTGGAACGTTTATAGGCAGTTTGTAGGACGTGTCTTTTGGGGAACTTTTGGCTTTTGGCTGTTTGCTTTTGGCTAAGGACGCTGTATTGGGAACTTGGTTTTTGTTGGTGCGTTTTGCAGTGCCTGTAAGAGATGCTATTATATATATTTACATGTTTGTGCAAAAAAGTTTCCTAAAAACCTTGCATTATTCCAAAAATATTTGTACCTTTGCACTTTCATATTAATGTAAAATAACACATAACAACGTAATAATAAATTTAATAGTAGCAACTATGAAACAGAAACTAATCGCATTAGTTGTGTTGCTGATATGCGGAGTATCGGCGGCAAAAGCACAGAAGATTAGCGTGGAAGCCTTCAACCGTATCGACCGCGATATGGGGGCTCGTGTGGCTAAGGTGCGCGACATAAACAGCGACCTTTGTGCCTTGATAAAGATAGAAACCATAGAAACGGGTTTTGAGTTTAGCGGTTGCATTATCGAAAAAACCGAACAAAAAACCGGCGAGATATGGGTGTTTGTGTCGCCCGGCGTTAAGTTTCTTACCATTAAGCATAAAGACTTTGGAGTGCTACGCAACTACAACTTTCCGCAAAGTATAGAAAGCGGTGTGGTATACCAGATGAAACTGAGCACCGAAGGCAAAGAGGTGAAGATAGACACTTCCACTATAAATAAAGCTGTGGATAGCAAGATAGATGCCAAGATGGAAGAGATGAACAAAAAGCTTGCCGAACTGGAACAGCTGAAACAAGACATACAAAACCAACCCAAGCAGGAGGAGACCCCTGTGTATGTGAAACCTCTTTCGGACAGAGATAAATTTGTGATGCTGACAGCAGCCTATTCCACAAGTCCGCAATTGTCGTTAGGGCTCAGCTTTGGAATGCTGAAAACATGGGGCTGGTATGTAAGCGTGGCTTCGGGGTTGGAGTTCGATGCCTTGAAAGCACAGCGCGAAGACGATGCCGCCGGCACTGCAGGATACTACTACGACGGCAACAACACCTCGGCACGCCTATCGGCACATGCCGGAGTTATGTATAGGGTGGCAAAACCAATGGCAATTAAGCTGGGGCTGGGATACGGAATACGCAACTTGGCTTTCTCCACCTTTGATGGCGACTATGTGATGATAAACTCTGCCTCCCACAAAGGATTGGAATGCTCGGCAGGAGTGCACCTCTCGCTCGGAAGAATGGCATTGGCTGTAGATCTGCTAACCATTGGTTTTAAATACTCCGAAATAAAAGTAGGAATAGGATACAATTTTAAGATAAGAGAATACGAAGACAAGAAAGGAGAATAAAAGATATGAAAAAGATAATCTTTTTTGCAGTGGCAATAAGCTTGTTTGCAATACATGGTTGCCAAAAAGACCCTGTGGCTCCCATCAACGAAATAAAGATAGTGGACAACCTGAGCATTTCGGCTATAGAAGCCAATATATCGGGTTCGTTTGAATGCCCGGTGGCTATAAGCAAGATAGAACTATGGATAGACAGCATAGAAAGCAGCACCAATCCACAAAAGCATGCCGTAAGCATCGACAATAAGAATATTTCGCTGTCGGTGGCACCACTTTATCCCGGCACCACATATTACTACCGATACGTGGCATACAACGAAATAGACACATTGGAAATGGAAGAAAAAAGTTTCACCACCGAAGATGGCACATTGGCAGCCATAACCACTTCCAACCTTACACAGATAGGTGCCTACAGTGCCGTAGGCGGAGGCAATGTGTCGAGCGATGGCTACTTTGAGGTAACGGAACGGGGGGTATGCTGGAGCACTTCGCCAAACCCTACCACCGACAACAACAAAACCATCGATGGCGAAGGAATAGGAAGTTTTTCTTCCAACATTACAAACCTATCGCTAAACACCACCTACTATGTGCGTGCCTACGCCACCAATGCCAAAGGAACAGTGTATGGCGAACAAAAAAAGTTTACTACCAACAGTAACGAAATAACCGTAAAAACATCTTCGGTATATAATATTACGCCCAATACAGCCACTTGCGGAGGCGAGGTGTCCACCGAAGGCACGCAAGGCATAACGGCGCGCGGGGTATGTTGGCACACCGCCTCGAACCCCACCATAGCAAACAGCAAAACCATAGATGGTTCGGGCTCAGGCGTTTTCATATCGAATATTACCGGGCTGGCCGAAGGTACCAAATATTATGTGCGTGCCTACGCCACCAATAGCACCGGCACCGTATATGGCGAAGAAATAAGCTTTACCACTGCCACTATCCCGACAGTATTTACCAATACCGTAACTTCTATTAAAGCAACTACGTTGGTATGTGGTGGCAATGTAACATCGGACGGTAATGCCACCGTAACGGAACGCGGCCTATGCTGGAGCACCTCGCCCAATCCTACCATAAACGGAAACAAAACAAGCAGTGGCACAGGCACAGGATCGTTTAGCATCACCATAACGGGTCTAAGCGAAAACACCACATATTATATACGAGCCTACGCCACCAATATCAACGGCACTGCCTACGGCGAGACCAGAACAGCCCAAACACAAATAACCACCATGCCAAGTGTAACAACGGCAAACGCAACTTCGATAACGACAAATAGTGCAGTATGTGGTGGAAATGTAACTTCGGATGGATATAGCGCTGAAACGGCACGCGGCGTATGCTGGAGTACCTCGCCTAACCCAACAATAAGCAACAGTAAAACCACCAATGGCACCGGTACAGGAAGTTTTACTTCTAATATAACCGGACTAACGGCAAATACCACCTACTATGTTCGAGCCTATGCCACCAATAATATTGGCACTGCATACGGCGAAGAGAAAAGTTTTACTACAAATGGAAGTATTAATGGATATGAATGGGTTGACTTAGGCTTGCCAAGTGGTACTAAATGGGCTACCTGCAATGTGGGTGCCACCACGCCCGAAGGCTATGGCAATTGCTATGCTTGGGGTGAAACCTCTACCAAAGCATGGTATGACCAGTCTAATAGTGTTACTTACTTACGACAAATAAGTGATTTCAGTGGCAATAGTGGATACGATGCAGCCCGAGCCAATTGGGGTAGCACATGGCGTATGCCTACCAAGACAGAAATGCAAGAATTGTTAAATAATTGCACATGGACATGGACTACGCAAAATGGCGTAAACGGAATGAGAGTAACGGGACCGAATGGTAAGAGTATATTTCTTCCTGCTGCGGGCTATTGCTACGACTCGTCGCGTAAATACGTTGGTGAGAAAGGCACCTATTGGAGTTCCACGCCCAACGAGATCTATACCGACTACGCTTCCAGCCTCCGCTTCGACAGTGGCGACCACGATGTGGATTGGACCGATCGCGTACTCGGGTGTACGGTTCGCCCTGTTTCAGATTAAATCGGTATACAATAAATATCCTATACATCTTATCAACTTATCCTATATATGTTATTGGCGTAATGTATATGGGATAAGTTGTTTTTTGGGTATATTTTTTTGGGGGAGACGCGCCGCGGCGCGTCTGTACGATCGGGGGAATATTGTTTGTGGGTAGAATATTCGTGGTATTGGTTTTTGCGGAATAATATTATGTCGGCGTATCGCATATACCTTTTGTTTTTGGCGTATGCGGTTTTGGCGTATGCGATACGCCCAAACACACATACAAAAACACCCTCTATATATTGGTTAAGCTATACAGAGGGTGCGTGTGTTGTATATTGTAAACTACATCACTGATATGTAATCTGTTTACTTTTGAGGAGTTAGTTTTACTACTTTACGTATTGTTTCGCCTTGCGGCATTGTTATCTTCAAAGTGTAAATGCCATCGGCTAATGACGATACGTCTATTTGGTTGCAGTTTTCTTTGCTTATCATTATTTTGCCATTCATATCCAATACCTCTGCTTTTGTTACATTATCTACGTTTATGGATATTGTTTTGCTTGTAGGGTTAGGATATACTGCTATGGTTTCTAAGTATTCGGCACTTTCAACACTTTCGCTTTTCTTGAAGTAGGCCACAAACGACGAGTCTTTTTCTACCAATATATCTCTTGGGTTTTCGGTATTGCCGTCGCTCCATTCCACGAATACGTATTTTACGTTAGGATATGCACTTATCGAGGCTATTGTGTTGTAGGCATATTCTCCTTCGCCGTATACCGAACCCATATTTTCGTCGTTGCTGGTTACGTCTATGCGATAGTAGTTAGGCGAAAAATCGGCTATATATGTTGCGTCTTGGGTAACGGTTATGGTGCGAGGGTTGTCGGTGTTGCCATCGTCCCATCTGCTGAAGTGGTAGTGTTCTACTGCATTTGCGGTAAGTATGGCTTCTTGGTTGTATTGATATTCGCCACTGCCATCAACAGTACCCAAACTTTCGTCGCTCGAAATGGCTGTTATCACAAAAGTGTTGGTAGCAAACGTGGCTGTTATAGTGGAGTCGGAGGCAAGTTGCAAAGTGCGAGGGTTGGAAGTGTTGCCGTCGCTCCATGCCTCAAAATGGTAACCATCGTTTGCAGTAGCCGATATGGTTATATCGGTATTGGCAGCATATATACCGGTGCCTGTGGCACTACCCATTGTATTGTCGTCGCTTTCTACTCTAAGTATAAACATGGGTTGGTTGTTTGGAGTGAACACTGCGTGTATCGAGGTGTCGGAGTTTACCACAAATGATTTGTTTGTTTGTCTGTCGTAGTCTTCCCAACAAACAAAGTTGCAACCTTCGGCCGGCACGGCGGTAAGGGTGGCGGTTGTTCCCATATTGTAGGTGCCTGTTCCGCTCACACTGCCCCATTGGCTGTTGTTTACTGTTGCCGATACTTGTCGGGCTATAGCTGTACCATTTATGGTTATATCGTCGATCACTACACCATAGCCATAGTTGGCAGTGCCTTCGAAAGCTATTTGGTAGGTGCTCGAAGCATTTGGCAATGCAATGCTGTCGTAGGTCCATGTGTCGATGCTATTGGTATATGTTTTAAGCAAAGTCCATTGTCCGGTAGGGCTTGCTTTGTAGTATATGCGTAGCTCGTCTTGGTCGTTGCTCCATACTTTTTGAGCGTGCCAAAATGTAATATAAGGGTTGGTAACGGTGGCCAAGTTGATATAAGGTGTTACAAGTTTTGTAACCAAGCCTCTTTCATTGCTTTGGAAACAAGCATTTTTGCTACCCGAGTGTGCAGTAGTTATGCCACTGTTATTGGTGGCACCTGTTCGGTATGTCCAACTATGATTTCCCGATACGTATTCTTCTCTCCAGCACGATGGTATATCTGCCGATTCAAAATCTTCGGTAAAAGGAAGTAGCATAGGGTTGCACGCTGTGTTGAATGTTTTGCATACCGACCATAAACCTGTGTCTGTCGCACTGCATATCGGGCGAATGTATATATCGTAGTTGGTAGATGGGGCAAGGTTGTTGATGAGGCAAGTGTTCGAAGTTTGCGAAAAGCGTGTGCCTTGTCCCAATTCAAATCCTTGCAAACCATATTCTACTTGATACATTTGCGATGGTACCAATCCCATCCAACTTATGTTTACTGATGTTGGTGTTATATTGTAGGCATTTACATTAACGGGAGCGGGACATGTTATGATGTTTATATCAAATGTTATGGAGTCTGCTGTATTGGCCGATATATTTGATATATCCAGATAGGCTGCTGCACCATTTGCAAGGAATGGCGAAGGGTCGGTTTGTGAGTTGAATGCTACTCTGTTTACCGACGAACTGAAGTGTGCATTTCTGATATTACCGGCTGTGGTTAGTGTTCCTCCGGGGCGGAAGATATAAACTTCGTCGAGGACTGTTGTTCCGTCATAGTCGGCATTGCCATCAAAGTTGGTATTTATTCTGTATACCAATAGTCCTGAACCCGGTATTCGAGTTTCGAAATTTTGTGTGTTTTTGCGATATTCCAGCACAAAGTATTGGCTTGAAACTTGCGATTCGAGTTTGTAGCATACGTTTTGGTTCGATGCCGAGCCCACAGCATGCAAGGTATATGTGCCCGATGTGCTGATGGTGGGTATGCTGTCTATCCAATTGCCATATTTGTATTTCATATATGCACCCGGGTGTTGAGGAGGATTGGAGGTGTTTTCCATTACATCCCATGCACCTACCGATGAAAACCAATCTTGACCTTCTACATAGTGATACAAGTCGGGTGCTCCTAAGGTATGAAACATTTCGTGGCATAGTGTGCCATTGGTAAAGTAGGAAGGAGCTGTTTCTAATTGGAAGTTATATACATTTACCCGTTTGTTGTTGATATAAGCATTTTGGGTATACAGGTTCCATTTGTGAGGCCACAATAGCTCGCTCCAACCTTCCACATTTCCTTTTACCACAAAGCATACGTTGTCCACATAGCCGTCATCGTCTTTGTCAATGTTTAGTGTTGATGGTATGCTCGACGATACTGCATCAACGGCATTCTTTAGTAGTGTATGCTCGCGTATGGTACGGTCGTTTTCTGTGGCATAGCCATTAGGATTTGATGATGATTGTTTTTGATAATAGTTGCGTGGATATTGGTCTTGATACGATACTATTAAGTTATTATTAGTAGTAGGGTAGAAGTGACTGTATACACTTAATTGATTGTATGATATCGCTCTAAAATAGTTTATCATGGAGTTTGCACCTGCTGTGGTGTCGTTAAACATATTGTAAACAGTAGAGTAGGGTGTCGAAAGTTCTTGGTCTCCTGCAAAACGTATAAATATTACTATGTTGTTAAGTTCGCCACGATTTGTTATAGTATCTATGGCTGTTTTACGCATTTTTTCGGGAACGCTGTTTATATATTCATTTCTTTTGGCACGCCATTGTTCGGCCGATATGTTGATGTATGGTTTCAGTCCCACTTTGGCAGGATTGTCTATGTTGGGTATGTACGGTGTGGGTATCAGTTGTTCGCCATCTTTGGTGGCGTACACATAGTAACCTGTTTCGCGATTCAGTATAATAGTATACCCTTCTTTGTCGTGTAAGTAATTGTAATATTCATCACCGGTGGCAAAGCAGTGTAGTTTACTGCCATCGGGTTGCACCAATGTGCATGGAACATTTTTCAAAAAAGCGGCGTGCAAAGCACCCATTGTTAGGCATAGTAGTGCCAATAATGATATGATACGTTTCATTGTGTTGTACTTTTTGTGTATAACGATTTCTTTATTTTCAGCTTGCAAAGATAATATTTTTTTTTCAATTAGATGGTATTTTATTTGTCGTGAATAAACACTAATTCTTTTAAATCGCATTCAATAATCTTGTTATCAGAGTTTTTTATTCTTAAAAGACCATTCTTGCTTACATCAATTATTGTGGCATGAATACCTTTCCCTTTGTAAATATATTCTCGTTTTTCACCCAAATAGAGCAAATTTTCAAGGTAATATCTATCTAATTTATTGTAGTCTCCTTGTTGTAATGTGTAGTACCATGCTGCTATGTGTAGGCATATTTTATCCATCACTTCATTAAGTTTGTAATCTTTGCCGGTTATTATTTTCAGCGATATAGGGTTGGGTATATTGTGGCTGAATGTTGTTTGGTTTACATTAAATCCTATGCCTATTATGGCACTTTTGAATGTCGAGCCTCGGAATTTGTTCGAAATAAGTATGCCACAAATCTTATTTTTGTCCACGTATATATCGTTTGGCCACTTGATGGATATTGTTTTGTCAGGTATTTCTTGTTTCAGGAACTCCGTTATGGCTATAGATATAGCTTTGGTGATCATATACCTGTCGGCAATAGGCAGAAAGGTAGGCTTTAAAAGTAGGCTTAGTGTTAGGTTTTTGTTGGGTTCGCTTTCCCATCGGTTTTCTTGTTGACCAACTCCGCCTGTTTGCCTATTTGTTTGTACAATGTATCCTTCATCGATACCGGATATATCTATGTTTTCGAGATATTTGTTGGTAGAATCCAGTGTTTCGAATAGTTGAATGTTGTATTTCATTTTTGATTAGGACTTTATTCCCTTTTGAAGAGACATTATTTTTTTTATAGCATCGGAATTTCCGTGTTCGGCTGCAAGTTTGTACCACTTTACAGCTTTTGAGTAGTCTTGTTTTATTCCAAGACCATTTTCATACATCTCGCCTAAAATAAATTGAGCTTCAGGGTGTCCTAGTTTGGCTATTTTTGTAAGCCAAGTGGCTGCTTTTTTATAATCTTGCTCCACACCGTCGCCATTCAGGTATTGAATCCCTAAATTATACATTGCCGTAGTGTTACCCTGTTTTGCAGCTTTGGTCCACCATTGTTTTGCTTTTTCATAACTCTGCTCTACACCTTGTCCATCGGCATACATTGTGCCAACTATTACTTGCCCTACTTCACTACCACATTCGGCAGCCATAAGGAACCATTTAAATGCTTCCTTGTAATCTTGTTCTACGCCATCGCCATCGCTATACATATATCCCAAGGCTACTTGCGAGCCTTTTTCGCCTTGTACTGCTGCAAGTTTATACCATTTAATGGCGCTTTCAATATCATCATCTTCGTCGTATTTCATACCCAAGTCTGCTTGTGCTTCTACATATCCTTGCTCAGCCGACATGGTGAGCCATTTCAACGATTCTTCTTCATCTTCTTCTACAACTATTCCTAGTAAATAAAACGCAGATACTTCATACTGAGCTTTTGCATGGCCTTGTTCAGCTGCTTTAAGGAACCAATTAAATGCTTTCACTTTACCCTTATCTTTCGGGAGCTTTTTATAAGTGCATGCTAATGCGTATTGTGCATCTAAGTCACCCTGTTCGGCTGCAAGCTTGTACCACTTTATAGCTTGGTCGTAGTTCCGCATTACACCTATTCCATTGGCATACATATTGCCTAAACAAAATTGAGCATCAACGTGTCCTTGTTTGGCTGCTAATGTGTACCACTTTATAGCTTCGAAGTAATCCATAATGACACCTTCCCCTTCGCGGTAACATGTTGCTATATTATATTGGGCTTTTGCCAAGCCTTGTTTGGCTGCAAGTTTATACCATTTAGCTGATTCTTCGAAATCTTGTTTTACACCATCACCGGTATCGTACATTGATGCAAGATTGTTTTGTGCTGATGCAAGCCCTTGCTCGGCTGCTAATCGGTACCACTTTACAGCTTCGGAATAGTCTTGTTTTATACCTTCACCATTGAAATACATTGTTCCCAGATTGTTCTGTGCTTGGGCATTTCCTTGTTCGGCGGATAATCTATACCTCTTAACTGCTTCGTTCAAGTTACATTCCACTCCGAGTCCTCGTTCATGCATCATGGCTGTAACAAACTGGGCTTCGGCATTACCTTGTTCGGCTGCAAGGTTGTACCACTTTATAGATTCGGCATAGTTTACCTCTACAATTTTTCCCAAGTAATATGTTTTTCCTAACAAAAGCTGTGCATTTACATTTCCTTTTTCGGCTGAAAGTTTATACCATTTTATTGCTTCGGCGTAGCTTTGTTCTACACCGGTGCCTTTTGCATACATTCCGCCCAAATTGAACATACATGTATCATCACCCTGTTCGGCGCCCAACTTAAAGTATTTTACTGCTTCATTGAAGTTTTGCTCCACTCCGATACCATCAATATACAATGCTCCAAGATTACTATAAGTATTTGCATGTCCCTGCTCAATTGCCAGTTGATACCACTTTATGGCTTCGGCATAGTCTTGTTTTACTCCTTCACCGGCTTCATACAGCAGTCCCAAATTGTTCTGAGCTTTGGCACATCCATTTTCGGCTGATAATTTATACCACTTTACAGCTTCATTAGTATTTTGTTCAAATCCCCAACCTTTTTCATATCTTAATGCTATATTAAATTGGGCATCGGCATTACCTTGTTCAGCTTTCTTTAGTTCTTCTTCTAAAACTCTTACACCTGTTTTTGAATCTTTGTTTTGCATTGCTATTGTGTGATTAATTGAAAAATGAATTTTTGTATGGGTAATGTTTTTGATGAATAGAGGGTTGCAACTATCCTTGCAACCCTCTATTCAGTGCCTATATCAAATCCAACGATTGTTTTATAGCTTCTATTTTTTTATCCAAAGCGGCATTTATGTTGTCGAAATTGGAGGCATTGCTTAGCAGGTCTTTTACTCCGAAGTAGAACTTTATCTTAGGTTCGGTGCCAGAAGGACGAACCGATATTTTGCTACCATCGGCGGTGAAGAACTGCAAAACATTTGACTTTGGTAAGTCTATACTTTCTTCTTTGCCCGATACTAAATCTTGCGATTTTTGTAGTTGGTAATCTTTTATCATCACCACTTTGCTGCCGGCTATTTCTTTTGGTGGGTTGCTACGGTAGTTTACCATCATTTGTTTTATTTCTTCGCTACCGGATTTTCCTTTCTTGGTTATAGATAGTAGATCTTCTTTATAGAAGCCGTATTCGCAGTATAGATCTACCAATATGTCGAAGAATGTCTTGCCATTGTCGGCAGCCCACGATGCTATTTCGGCTATCATGGCACATGTGCTTACGGCATCTTTGTCTCTCACAAAGTCGCCTATCATAAATCCGTAGCTTTCTTCGCCTCCGCCTATGAATGTTTCTTTACCTTCCAGTTCTTTTATCTTGTCGGCAATGAACTTAAAGCCTGTAAGCACATCGTAGGATTTCACTCCGTTGCGTTCGGCTATATCTTTTAGTAATTCGGATGTTACTATGGTTTTTACTATAAATTCTTTGCCTGTAAGTTTGTTGTTTTCTTTCCATTGTTTAAGCAGGTAGTATGTAAGCACCGAAGCTGTTTGGTTGCCGTTCAGCAGCATCCATTGTCCATCGGTACGTTTCACTGCTATGCCTACTCGGTCGGCATCGGGGTCTGTGGCCATCACTATGTCGGCATCTATGTCTTTTGCTAGTGCTATAGCCATTTCCAGTGCAGGCTTTTCTTCGGGATTGGGCGACTTTACTGTTGGGAAATCGCCGTCGTTGATGGCTTGTTCTTTTACTAGCGTAACGTTTTCGAATCCTAATTTATGTAGTATTGCCGGCACTAGTGTTACACCTGTTCCGTGTAGTGGAGTGTATACTATCTTAAGGTCTTTGTGTCGTTTTATCACATCGGGGAGTAGGCAGTTTTGTGCCACTCTGTCCAAATATATTTTGTCTATCTCTTCGCCTATTATTTCTATATTGTTTTCGCCACCGGTCATTTTTATATCGTCGAGGGTTTTTATTTTCAACACTTCGTCGATAACGTTGGTGTCGTGTGGTGCCACAAATTGTCCGCCATCGTTCCAGTAGGCTTTATATCCGTTGTATTCTTTTGGGTTGTGCGATGCGGTAATCATTACTCCCACTTGGCATCCCAGCTGACGAACGGCAAAAGAAAGCTCCGGCGTTGGGCGTAGTTTATCAAATAGGTATACATGTATGCCATTGGCAGCCAGTACATCGGCTGTTATCTTGGCAAAGAATGGGCTGTTGTTTCGGCAGTCGTAAGCTACAGCTGCTTTTATTTCTTTTACTTCGGAGAAAGACTTTAAAACATAGTTTGCGAGTCCTTGGGTGGCCATTGCCACTGTGTATTTGTTCATTCTGTTGGTTCCTACTCCCATTATGCCACGCAATCCGCCGGTGCCGAACTCCAAATTACGATAAAAACTTTCGTTAAGTTCGTTTGGGTTTTCTTCCATCATCTTGCGTATGGCGGCTTTGGTTTCTTCGTCGTATTTGCCATTCAACCAATTTTGTACATTGGTTTGTGTTGTAGTGTCAATATTTAATTTCATAATCAAAGGGCTTTTCTTATTTGTATTATTTATATTTGATTCAAATTAAGTTGTGTTACTTTTTGTTAGTACAGGTGTACTCTTTTATTGTTATATCGTTACCATCATATACTGCATAGTGTTTTTGGGTAACCCACTCGCCTAAGTTTATGTAACGTGTTTTTTCGCCAAGTTTTTTGTCTAACACTAAGTGCCGGTGTCCGAATAAACAATAGTCGTATGGTTTGTCTTTTATTGCGTTGTTGCAGTATATGGTTATGTCTTCTTTGTCGTCACCGAAGTATTTTGCATCAAAGTCGGAATGTGAAAAACGACTCTTTTTAGAACAAAAGTTTGCCAACGATATTCCTATATAAGGATGTAGTGATGCAAAAAGTTTTTGACAGATTTTGCTTGAAAAAAGTATTTTTAAGAAGTTGTATTTCTTGTCGCTCTTACCTAATCCATCGCCATGCCCCACCAAAAACATTTTGCCGTTGTATGTGAAATCCCATGGCTTAGAATATGTTTTTATTCCTATTTCTTTTTCAAAATAGTCAAAAATCCACATATCGTGATTGCCTATTGCATAATGTATTTCTATTCCCATGTCGGTTAGTTCGGCTAGTTTGCCCAACACTCTTACATATCCGCGAGGTACCACGTGCTTATACGAAAACCAAAAATCGAATATATCGCCCAACAAAAATATCTTTTGAGCATCGGCTTTTACCTCGTCGAGCCAATTCACAAAGCATTGTTCGCGTTCTTTTTCGTTGGGAGGTATTCCCAAATGAACATCCGATATAAAATATATTTTTGTTCGTTGTTGCATAGCAGTACGTTATTCTCCCATGGTTATTGTAGCACCTCCGTTTACCACATCACCATACTTAAATCTCATTTTCTTTATGGTGTTGTCGAAGTTTAATGTATGGGGATTTTCGGGTAGATTATTTTTCAATCCGTTGTTGACTATTTCGTAATATTCAAAACCTTGTTCGGGTTTAATAAGCGGTATAGTGTTGAATGTTTTGTATAGAGCAATTAATGTTGATAATGAACCGCTGTGTTCTTCAATAAATCCGATTACGAAGTCTTGTTGTTCGTAGTAGGCATTTAGATATATGCTGTCAAGGAGTTGCTTTTCTTTTTTTATGAAGTTAGTGTCGGTGTTTTGTATCAATATGTCGTATACATTTTTTATAGAATCCAAACGGTCTGCTCCCATAATGGTGTAGTCGTTTAGTTGCCACAGTAATTGTGATTCGGGAGAGCCTATCAATTGATAAGTGCGAGAAAGATTGTTGTAGTCGCCGGTTATTTTTATTTTTTCGTCATAATCCGGTAGCAGCATTATAAAGTCGGACTGCGAAACTGCAATGTTGTAAAAACTTTTGTAGGGCATTTTGTATTTAAATTCAAATTCACCTTTGTCGTCGAGTAGTACCGAATCGATGTATATTACTTCGCTAGGAGTTATTTCTTCTATTTTTACATATTTGTTTTCACCACCTTTTATGTATCCTTCGATGGTGAATGTTTCTTTATTTCTGCCACAAGCTGTTGCCAAAAGGCAAATAATCGATAAATATAGTATCTTTTTCATATTATCTTTATTTTATTATCTTCCTTGATATTTTTCTATAACGAAACAATATTTGTTTTAGTATTTATGGTTGCTCAAAATCGGTAAGCGTTGTGTTGTAGTAGTTGGTCGGTCAATACTATTGCTGCCATTGCTTCCACTATAGGTACCGCTCGAGGCACTTGGCAACTATCGTGTCTTCCGTTTAGTTTTTCTATTCGTGTATTTCCGGTCTTGTCGGTGAGGGGTAGGGGTTGCCCTATTGATGCAATAGGTTTGAATGCTACTTTGAATACTATATCTTGTCCGTTAGTTATTCCTCCTTGTATTCCACCCGAGTGGTTGCCGGAGGTCGAAAAATCGTTGTTTATCACATCCAAAGTTTCGCTTCCATACATTGTGGCCATTTCAAAACCATCGCCATATTCAAAACCTTTTGCCGAAGGTATACTCATTATAGCTTTTGCTAATTCGGCTTGCAGTTTGTCGAATATTGGTTCACCAATTCCGGCAGGACAACCATTTATTATGCAGGTTATTGTCCCTCCAATGCTGTCGTTTTGTTCTTTTACTTTGTTTAGGAGTGTTTCCATTTCTTTTGTTGCCATTGGGTCAGGGCAGTATATGGGGTTGGTGTCTTTTAGCGAAAGGTCAATATCTTTGTAGTTTGCAGTGGTTTTCACTGTTCCTATCTGCGAAGTGTAGGCTGTTATGCTTATTCCAAATTTATGCAGTATCTGTTTGGCGATGCTACCTGCTACCACTCTTGTTGCTGTTTCGCGTGCC
>JAFWZP010000031.1 GCA_017522255.1 Bacteroidales bacterium
GACACTTCCCGTGTTCCCTTCTAGGGTCTTCTATTTTATTTATTATTATTGATATATCCATTTTTTCTCAATTAGTTTATAACTAACGAGATTTTATTTATTTTATTCTATAAAAATTTGAAGTGGTGCGTTTGCCCTGCCCGGGTTTTTCACACACTCCCCAACCGACTTTTCAAATTTACCTCCCGTCTTTTTCATTTTTATCATTGATGTTTTATATATCAAGTTCTTGCTTTAGTTCCCGTTTGTATCCTATGCGGTTTGTTTCATTTATACCATCAAGTTTTCTTATCTGTGCCAATAATAACTTTTACCACCATGTTTTTAGTATCTGTTCAAGTTTTATATCATTGCTATATTTGCATGTAAATCTCATATATTAATATCTTCTGTATTATCAAGAAGTGCGTCTAATTGTGCTTGCAACTCTTCACGTTTAGGCAAGTATAGCTGATATTTTGCAGCAAATAACTGGTTGTTTATTCCCTGTAAAGCATATTCCATTAATAATTCATCTTTTCTAGAACCAAGTACAATGCCAATAGGTGGATTATCATCATCTTGACATATTTCTGATTGAAAATAATTGAGATAAAGATTCATCTGTCCGATATCGCTATGTTTTATTTCGTCACGTTTCAAGTCGATAAGAACATAGCATTTGAGGATGCAATGATAAAAAACCATATCTACTTTAAATATTCGACTTCCAATATGTATTTGATACTGACGTCCAACGAATGCAAAGCCTCTTCCTAATTCCAATAAGAATTTTTCCATATTGGATTTTAGTGCAGCTTCTAATTCATTCTCTTTATATTTTTTCTTCTTGGGAAGACCTGTAAACTCAAGCACAAACGGGTCGCGAATTATATCCTGAGGTTTCATAACCAGATGTCCTTCGTTTGCCAGTGCTAATACCCCTTCCTTATCAGTA
Organism: Bacteroidales bacterium; assembly: GCA_017522255.1. GTDB lineage: Bacteria > Bacteroidota > Bacteroidia > Bacteroidales > P3 > HGM05376. Next base: position 938 of record JAFWZP010000031.1, read on the forward strand.
CTTAAGGCTAATCGTTGGAATAGGCAACTTTTCATCTGTCTTTTCAATTCACGAACCTTCCATCCTTCGGTAATACATTGACGAAAATAAAACTGCATTTCCAAAAGATCATCGCATTTGAGAATTTCAAAATAATGACTCCATGTCAAAACGTGAGACACTGTCTCACGTTTTGGAAAAGATAGATAAAACTTTCTCATATATAGCAAGTTTGAACGACTGAAACCTCGTCCGTTTTTTAGGGTAAGATCTTTTGAAAGATTTATAAGTAGATGTTTACCATATTCTGCACGAGCTTTCCCTCCTTGCTCAAATTCTACAATATATTTCCCCGTTTGCCAATTAGCTTCTAATAATTCTGTATTTACTGAAACTACAGCCTTTTCTTTGGCTTTAATCCAAAGGGTAGATATATTATCTATTAGCAAATTGTAATCATCTATTACATGTAAAGTATTATTTGTATGGCTCTCTTTATTCATCTTCTATCTTTTAATTAATCCGGTTTAATTTTTGAATTATAATTCTCTCTCATCTCGCTCATAGTCTAATCTTCTTTAAGTTTTCCAATATCAGTTTTTCGTATGCTTTCCCACCGACTTTTCAAATTTACCTCCCGTCTTTTTCATTTTTATCATTGATGTTTTTTTTATTTTCAGATGCTCCACATTTTAGGTTATATAACTAGAGACATACTTATTTTAGTATATCCTACGTTATTACCTTGCTTTCTTATGGTATTTAGCGTATTAAAAAAATCATGTTTGATATCTTACCAACTAAGTAATTTCATTGTCAATTTTATCCATTAGCATACTTGCAAAGTGTAGTTTCCTTATAGCATCAGATTTAGAAATCTCCATATTATTATGTGCTTGAGGATTTCTAATACCTTTCATTGCTCCTGCAAACATCTCCATATATCCTTGTTGAATATTTTTTCCTGTTTCTGTAGTTATATTCCCTAATTTAATTATTGGATTCTGTACAGAGAATGCCGATGACATTAGACTCGACCCATCTTTTTCTATACCTGTTCTTTCTTTGTATATTTTTTTAACTCGTACATTTATTTCTTTAAATGCTGCTTCTACAGCATCTGCATAATGTCCATTTTCAAAACGACTTTTAGCAACACAAATTATTTGTGAATGAATATTATCCCAAAAAGAAGATACATTGCTATTGCTATACTCATTTAGATATGTAATAGTCGAGATAACCTCGCCAAAAGAATATGGATTAATACCATTTTGAGGTGTTAACAATTGTTGTCCAAATTGATTCATAGAGATTAGATCTGCCGTTTTTAGGTTGGGCAGTATCTTATCTCTAAGCCTATTTCTAAAAAGATATAATTCCCCTGGTATTAACGGTATTAATTGATATAGTACATTATAAAGTTCATTATAACTAATCGAATTACTAGGTATTCGTTGTACATTAATCATGTCGCGAACACGATCAATAACCTGAAGACACTTATTTAATTGATCTTTATACACGTTCATTATCCTAATTGTTTTCTATATACCGAATCTAATGTATTTCCGTCTTTGTTTTTCCATACAAGCCAACCATTATTGCTACTACCAATACAGAAGTCGGCGGCAGTACTTGGACTTGAGAAACTCTTATCAAATGTCATTACCAACTTATCACCATCTATGGCGCTATATTCTTGCAACAAACCGTCTCGCTTTTCTTTCCAATTAAACGATGGTACTGTTGTTTCTGCTATTACGCTACCTTTCAATACTGTAAATCCATTTGAGCTATAAAAGCCTTTTGCGTCGCATCCACGGCCTTTGGTATAGAATAAATGTTCTGCTTTGGGTTGCGACACTTCAAAGATGCTGCAACCTATGAAGGAAGCTAAAAAGCGTACATCTTCGAAGAACTCGTCCATCGAGTCTTGCTGATATTCGGGCAAGTTTGGAGCTTTGGGCGTTTGCTTATTATCGCTCAACACAAAAGTATTTGCTTTCTTAGCTTCTACTATAGCCTTGTGCTCCAAGTATTGCACATCAGCTTTGGTCATATCGGCATCTTTCGACACGAATATAAGAGCCTTTTGCCAAAAGGCTTTCTTGCTGTCGTGGTCTTTCACACGCTCGCGAAAATTCTCGGTCTCGCCAATATATGCCTGTGGCTTGGTTGCCTCATCTTCGCCTAGCAATATATAGAATGCAGGTTTCTGCAATTTTTCCTGTGTGTTCAAATATGACAAATTCGACCGTGGAACAACAAACATCTGGCAAATCTTATTGCTGATGAATGCGTATTGAGTCCCTTTCGGATCTCCGTCAATTAAGTATGTGGTTACTGTTTTGCCCATAGAGTATTTTATTCATTATTTATCATTGGCATGTCTTGAAAGATTTTACCTTGCAATAACTTACCATTAATACACTTATTCCTTTTAATTCCATCGCTTCCCCACGTTCCCCATTGTTTGAAGAAAAAAGCTGACTTTTGTTTATCAGTTTGCTCTTTTATTGAGAGCACCCAATTTTCTTTCATTGGTCTGGCACTTGGTCCACTTTCACCGCCCACAATTACCCAATCAATGTTATCCAAATTCAAACACCCCAAATCCTCCAACAATGGTTCGCAAGACAGAAAACGTATTGGTGCAGCCAAAGTACGCAAGATGTCAATCCTATTCTTCGAAGTTTGAGCCTCTACCGTTACTCCCAACCAAGCATTTTGGGGAATTTCTCTTGTTGCAAAATATTCTGCCATACGTTCAGCACGCTTTGTTAGTATTTGATAGCGATGTTGTGGGGTGTTATTTATTGTATGCATCACTTCATCTATAAATTCAAAAGGCACATCTTTATGAAACAAATCGCTCATCGAACATACAAAAATATTATGTGGCTTTTTCCATTGCATAGGTTCTTCCAAGCAATCGCTATGCAATGTAAGTTCAAAACCATTTGTATATTTATCCAATCCCATAGCTTTAAGCCTACGCGACATAGTTTCGGCATAGCAATTGATACAGCCTTGCGAATACTTGGTGCATCCGGTTATCGGATTCCAAGTTTTATCAGTCCATTCTATTTTTGTTGTTTTCATTCGTAAGTTATAATATTTTTGGATTTATATACTTGATCATAATTAACTTTTGGAGTCCTATCATACTTAATAAGTCCTTCTTTTTTCATTTTCTTCATTTCTTCAACAGCATGACTTGGTATATGTCCTTGTTCTAAAGTAAAATCGTAAACATCCTTATTTGTTTTAAGTTGTTTTGTCACTAGTCCATCACGTAAATCCCTTTGAAATTTTTCAATTTTTGTCAAAGGTTTATCTCCAAACAATGTGATTTGATTTTTATTTTGATCATCATATATATCAAAATTAGCTTCGCCATTAATGGAATTTTCTTTCCATGCTGTAGTTAAAAACTTATCAACTGCACGAGGATGACTTGCTCCAAAAACTATTCCATAAACATTCACATTCTTTTTTATTGTAAATGGATATAACTTCGTTTTATTTCCTTTAGGAATACGCTTTCTTAATTGATCTAATATATTGCGATGTATCCAAGTTGGGGGTTCTTTTTGTGCACGTTCCTTATCATAAGAAATATGTTTTAAAAATTCATCAGTATCACCAAATCTAGCAACATAGGATGATGAAATGAAATACAAAAAATCAGTACATTTAGATTCAACTAATGGCATAAAATACTCATCTGATGTAAATTTTACTCCATTTTGATCAAGGAATACTAAAGATGGATACTTATTTATATACTTAATAAGCCTTGGAAACAATTTGGTAAAATCTTCTTGAAAAATCTTATAATTCAAAACTTTATTTGCTTTTGCTCTCTTTAATTCATTGTCAGAATCAACAAAAATATCACAAGCATTTTTTAATTGTTCACTTTTTGTCTTGTCAAATTCATTAAATATCAAATATACTTTAGTTTTATTTTGATATATATTGCCTAATTGTCCTTTTACCTGTCTAAGTATACGAATAGGACTACCAGGTATATTATTTAGATCATAGCCTGTACCTGCGAAAAAATCAAAAATACAAATATATTGGCTTTTAGACATAATAAATGTTGGCAACCATTCTTTTGTATAGAGTTCAAATATTTCTAATTTTTTTAATGTACCATCATCAAATGGTTTACTATGTAAATTTTTACCCATGGTAGTAAATAATTTAAATATATAATTTAATGTTGAAAAATTGATATTTTATTGTTCTTTTGATGATATCGTTATATTTATATTCCGAATTAGTTGTTGATTTTACTAAGTATTTGATCTAATAAAGGTTTAAAGCTAACAAAATCATCTACTTGCATTTGTTTGATTTTGTTCTTTGCTTCATCTTTAATTTTATTTACCTTTCCTTTAAGTTTATTTGCTAAATTCAAAACCTCTTTAAGTTGATAATACTTTACCTCGCCATTATTTGATAAATTTAATTGCTCTTGGGTAAACTGTTCAGGATAATATTTTGTAGGTATATAATCCTCTATATAATATACATGGTTAAAGTCAGTATCATATTGTGGCTGATAAAAGATTGTTGAAACTTTAGGCTTATCTTCTATTTTTTTTGCATTCAATTTGCCTGCATTGTCATTATCAAAGAGGTAAATAATCTTTTCAACTGATTGAGGCAATTTTGACACAATGTCATTATAAAATGCTTCGGTATGATCTGCACTTCCCTGTGGAATAAACCCCAAATTTAGTAATTGCTCATATTGAGGATTTCTTTCTTTTAAATATTTGATTGCTTTTGTGATATATTCAATATCACCACTACCTTCTACCACTACAATAACTTTAGAAGATACTATGCATGCACCATTAATCACATCAATGCCTTTATCAGAAATAGCAGCAACTATATCTGATTTATTTTTGTCAAAAAATGTTCCAAAATTAATGTAACATATATTGTCATCTTTTAATAAGCTTGCAAACACAGGTGAATGAGTAGTCAATATAGTTTGTCCCTCAAATGTTTCTATTGCTTCAAGCAATTCCTTTTTTCTTGCAATATGAGAATGTGCATCTGGTTCGTCCAACAACACAAGAGAATTTTTGTCTCCAAGAATTTGAGTTATACACTCAATTAAAATCATTTTCTTTTCACCTTCGCTTAAACCTTCAAAATTGACTCCATTAATATTTATTGTTATATCATTGATAAGTTTATCTATAGTTTGTTTTTTTGGTTTATTTTTTTCCGGAATCGATAGAAGGTATAAAAATTGAAAAACATAATCAGGTGCGTATTGGTCTGGTGCACCAAATGCTATCATATCCCTAGTTGCAAAAATGTTAGCGTTAATTTCTCCATTTTCATCTGCATTTTGAACAAGAGAATCATACCATAAACAAGCCAAATGATCTTTAAATTTCTCTCTTTTTGCAGGATCTATTGTAAATTTAATAGATATATCATTTATGTCGTCATAATGGCAACAGTTTTTTAGAAAACTTTTAACCTTGTCTTTGTTTGAACACAATAATGCTATAAATGCAATTTTCCAACAGTATTTACTTATATACATTATCTTGGGAGAAAAAGTTCGGTTATTAATTGCTTTCTTAAAATATTGCATATAATAGTTTTCATATACTGTATGCCACAATCTCATATCTTCTCCACTGTAACATGAAATAACAGATGATGGTAATGTGGGATTTGTATCCAATTCAATGTCATTACCGTTTTCATCTATGTTGCCATATGAATACTCTGTGCCATCAATTTTATAACAGATTCTAAACTTGCCAATATCTTGAATATTAGAGATCTTGTATAGTTTGCCAAATATCAAACTTATAGCCTCTAATAAGTTACTTTTTCCAGAGCCATTTTCGCCAATCAATGCGATGTACCCATTTTGGCTATTGAAATCATAAGTTCCTGACAAATTTTTATAGTTTTCTATGCGTATAGATAAAAGCTTCATAGTTAGTAATATTTTAGTTTTACAATCCACCCCAAATTATAGGGTTAGTTAATATATTTGCGATAATATTTGAAGCAACATCGGCACCAAATTCTTTAAGTTTGGCAACGATGCTTGGTCGAGCCTTTTGGAAATCATTATCAGCTTCGGCAACAACTTCTTTTAATTCTTTTATTTGACGACCTGTTAAATCATTTTTTATTGCATCAAGAAATAATTCTACTGCTAATGATTGCTCTTGACTTTGAGACTGATTGTTTGTATTGTTTATATTAGTTACAATATTTATTGGTTCTTTGTCATTACTTTTATCAATATATTGACTATTATCAGAAATAATATCTGGTAAAATTTGTAATGCTTCTAAAACAGCGAGAAGTTTTTCTTGTTGAGATGGTGAAATGCCAATTTTACAAATACTTTCAAATGCTGAAACAGATATATCATTTGAATATTTTTGAGCTATGTATCTTTTTGTTAATTCTAACCATTTTGTATATTCTGCCATATTAGGATATTTGTAGCGAGAATACATTGCGCCTGTATCTATTAAGGTAGGCATACGCTTCTTATGTTCTTCAATCAATGATTCTAAAGTTATAATATTTGTCATATTATTCAAAAATTTGTTTTTCAAAATTAACTAATGCTTCCTGTTTTATTTTTTCAGATTCATACCTCATTTGTTTTATTTGTTCCATTTGTTTTTTAACACTTCTCACAATATTATTTTGCACATATAAAGGAGGATATGGAATTGATAAATTCTCCAAATATGTTTTAGGAACACGTTTTTGCCCTGCTGAACCTGTAAAATGTTTCATTGCATCTTTCAATACAATGGGCAATCTAAGCAATAGATGTACATAATCAATATTTAAATTCTCATTTTCATTTCGCAAAACATAAAACTCAGTAGAACCACATCCATAACCATTTGACAAACTTCCAACTACTGTAGATTTCCCATTTTGCATACAAGGAGTAATTTTGGCCCATATCAGATCACCATTTTTAAATTTCGTATATCCTTTTGACGAAGATTTCTTACATGTCTTATATTCTTTTAATTCTCCATATTTATCGGAAACAGATTCCATTGGAACAAAAGATATTTCATCATTATCATCAAGATCAGAAAATGATGTATTTGGATTTATATATAATAAAGTTTTTAAACTTCGATTTTCAAAATAATCTGACTTTAATATTTTTTGATTATTATCCACAATAGCATCATAACTCCACTTATCGATATTCTTATATCTAACAAATTTCAAAAAAAGAAAATCAGTTGCGTTTTCTGAACATTCAGTAAATGATTTATTTCTACTTATTCCCAATTCTTCAAGTATATATTTTTCTAGTTTTTCTTCGTTATCGGATGCTTCCTTTGCTAATTTATCAGATTGTTCTATTTTTCGTCCATATTCTTCTATCAATCTTTTTTGTTCCTCTATTGATGGCAATGGTATTTGTAGTGTTTTTAATACCGAATAGGATAGAGTTTGTCTAACAGTACCTGTTGTACTTTTTCTAACAATCTTGTTGAATTCAGATGTTTTAAACAATAGAAATAAATATTCATTGAGTATTTGAGGTTTACAACTAAAAACCACATAAGCAGGACTTATATAGTAGTATTTATGTTCATTTTTTTTAATTCCAATAGATCCGACATTAACACGGTATGGATTGTAGGCTATCCAACCTGTTTCCATTTTTTTGTATTTCTGATTTATGTTTTTCCCATCTTCCATGTAAGCATCAAAAATACCTATTTTATTATCAACTCCGAGTATCCCATATTTTTCATTTGGAATACTTATATCATATTTTTTATTTTCTTCCGTTATGTAATCTCCTAAAGATACAATTGGATATTTGGAATCAAAAATTCTATCAAAGAAAGATTTAATATCCCACGTAGAAATATTTTTATATCTTATTGTTTTTAAATATTTGTATCTATTTAATTCCATAATCCAAACTACTTAATTCCATAAAATATTTCAGGTTCTGATGCAATATTATCGGCAATACGAATACGATAAATATTCCCATTGGTCAAAAGTTCGTAAGATGTATCTTTCACAGGTGTATCCCATAACTTATTTTCCTGTCTATAAGAATGAAATTCGTTTTCCAAAGGAATTAGTTCATTTTCAATAACAGCACCTACAGTATTAATTCCTGCTTTTTCTACTTTGGCTATAGCTATTTCATAGTCAAATTCCTCTTTTATTATTTGTCTTACTTCTATTGCTATTTGTTCTTCTAATTTCTTTTTCCTGGCTTTTAATTCATTTTTCTCTTCTTTTGTAGGTGCATCTTTACCACGTAAAGACAACGATCTATCAATTTCAGACAATTCACTATTATATTTCATTTTGACAGTATCGTTTGCTTCTTTTTCAATACTGTTATACATAGCTTTTTCTTCTTCAGTGAACTTCTTGAAAAATAGTAGACTTGGTTTTACTTTTGCACCGGATGCCATAAAAACATCTTGAGGTATTGATACAATAAGAAGTATCTTGGCTTTACTTTCCACAAATTCGCGTACTTTTTGCATATTGGAGGTGTTCAATACCCCTTCAGGAAGTACTATTCCCATTCTTCCGCCGGGTTTTAGTAGATTTAAACATCGTTCAATAAACAATACTTCTGTAAGTCCACTATCTATTTTGTATAAACTCAATAGTGGTTTTCCGATATTGTCATTTACTTGTCGCAGAGCTTTTGTATATTCAAATCCATAGCGGTCTATATATGATGTTATTTTACTTTCGTCAGTAAACTTGTCAGCTTCTGTAATTTTCAATTCTTTTTCTACTCTTGAACCAAATGGAGGATTTGTTAGAATAACATCGAAACGATTTTCAAATATACCGTTTACATTCAAAAGTCCATCATGATGATGTACACCGCCATGTCCATCGCCATGCATAATCATATTCATTTTGGCAGTGCGAGCCATTCGAGGATTAGCATCCGTACCATATATACAATCAAACGATAAAGAGCGCAACCTTCCTTTTTCGTTGTTTATATTCAATTCTTCATTTATACATGCAAAAGCTTTCGAAACATTAGCTTCTACTTCCTGTTTCTCTTTGTTCGACATTTTTTCGTACTCATCGGTGTAGTGAGTTTCTTTTATCAGATTTTTATGTCGTTCTACATCTTTTTCTATTTTTTCTCTTACATATTCAAATGCTTTAATAAGAAAACCTCCACTACCACAACATGGGTCGCAAATATATTCACCTTCTTGAGGATCTAACACCGAAACCATAAAATCAACAATGGTGCGAGGCGTGAAAAATTGTCCCAATTCACCTCTGAATGTTTTTCCTAGGAATTGTTCAAATGCTATTCCTTTCACATCATCCGACGTTGTAGATAGGTTATATATTTCAAGTTCCTTTACTATTTGTTCAAAACTATTTTCGCGTATTTCTATTTTTGCGTTATCGTCAAACAAATGATCGTTAGCAAATTCTTCTTTGGTCAAATCAAAAAGATGTTGATAAAAAGGTTTGTCATCCTTAATATTCATCTCTTTGTTATAATCTTCTCTATTTTTCTTTAATGAAGCAAATCTTTCTGCTGAAAATATTTGTGCATCAGAGTTACTTCTCTCATATCTTATTTTGATGAATAGGATTTTACTAATTTCATCAAAAGCAGCTTCCGGAGAGAGTTTATCATTATTCCGAATAATATTGTGACACTTAAATAGTAGTTTGCTAAACTCATCACGAGTAAAAGATTTGGTTTGTTTTAGCAACTTATCTATTTCTTTTTGATCATTAGCTTTAGCAGCAGTAGGAATATCTGCTATTTCGTCTAAACTATCAGGTATTTGTCCTTTTACAACTTTGAATATACGAGTTTCTTTCAAATTGGTAGTTACAAAGAAATCAGCATGAGCCCACGAAGCATAATTCATTCCTTGATAATAATCTTCTTTACGTATGGAAATAGATTCAGCTTTGCATTCGACAACAATTAATGGATATTTTTTTTCAACTTTATCTTTGGCATTTTTCCAAATAACAATATCTGCACGAGCCGCACCTTGACCTCGTTGAGAATTTGTTACTTGCATTTCTTGCTCCATTTGATCATAAGAATAACCATAGCTCTCAACCAAACGAGCAATATATTTTTGTCTTACTTCTTCTTCAGGTTTTAATACTAGCCATTTATCCTTAAGCGGAGCATATATTTTGTTGTCTTTTATTTTTATTTCCATGTTGATTTCTTTATATAACTATAATAATCAATTGTATATTAAGATGACGTGTTCTTACAATGATTTATTCGATTTGCAAAGATACACAAAATAAATCACATAATAAAGGATTGTAGATAACTTTTTTTTTCAGCAATTACTTCATTGAACTTTTTATCGCTTTAATTGTTGTTGGTGGAAATATAAAAAGTTTATAAGCATGGTAAATAAAACAGATTTAGTAGTATTGGGTGCCAAAATAGGAACTATTAATAACAATAAGGCAAAAATGGCAATTGATACAATTTCTTTAGGTTATAATACCTGCAAAATGTATAATGCAACAATGCTAAAGAACGCATGTATTTACAAATTAAGGGAATTGGATTTACAATACCAAATGTATGGCAAGCTTACACCTGAGCAATGGCATCTATATCATTTCTGTTTGAACAAGAAAAACGAACTAACTACAGAACAATGGCTAAGGGGCTTCGGAATATTTGTAGATTTATGTTCTCTATCAGCAGAATTGGCTAATAATAATTCTAATGCTAATAATGAATTACCTAGATATCGAAAATAATTGCAATATTTGTTTAGGAAGTTAACTTCCCGATCACACCCCTCTTCAATTTATAATTCAAAGTTTTTCAATCTATTACTTCAAATTCTTCGTAAAGGTAATTAAGCAAATTCTTTATTTAGCTTGAGTAATAATCTCTCTATTCATTTCACCAACTATAACCAAAACTAAATCTTTAACATGTGCGGTACTTTCATGCTTACTATTTGATGTACTTGTAATAATAGATTGATTTGCATCTTGTTTATCATGTACATCATGTGCCAACTGGTACATTTGAGTGATAATCTCTCTTTCAAAAAAACTTTCCAATTCTTTCCAATTCTTTCTAAACCGGAAAGAATCATATATCAAAAACTCATATTCAAGCGTTGTTTTTTCAAAGACTCCACCAATATTTCGCCGAAGTAAAGACTTTTTCTTTTATGGTCAAACGACGAAGGACTAAAGACCAAAGTCCTTTTTCTTAAGACTACAAGTCCACAAGACAAAGAGTTTTGTTTTAATGATAAAGAGATGGTTGAAAGAGTAATGAATGTATAAAAAAGTTACGAAAACACCCTAAGCCTTAAACATTAACCATTAAACGAAAAAAACTTTCTATACCCTCTATACAAACATTTATCTCTCATCATTAGACTTTTGTCTGCTAATCATAAGCAAAGCATCAAGCCAAATCTATTATCTATCATTTATCGAAGATATTATTTCTTCAAATTTATCACTTTTTACATAACCTTTCTTTATCTTGTTTAACGATATTTCGTTTAGCAATCCAATATCTACCAATCCAATTAAGTCTTGTTTTGCTGTCGTAGGACTTATATCGAAGCGTCCTTGCAAATCTTTTACAGTAAGTATTTCGTTTGGCTTATTGGTATATATATGTATTATTTGTGCCTGGCGTTCATTTATATTGCCAAGGTGTATATAATTGGTTGCCATTTGCTTTTCGGCTTGTTTTCGTTGGATATAGTTTTTAAGTTCGTTATAAGCTTGTTCCAACACTTTTAGATTGTAGTTTATAAAGTAGCCCAAATCAAACTCATCTTTTTCAGTATATAGATATGCTTTCTCGTATGCTTTTTTCGATTTTGCTATTACTCTGGATATAGAAAGATATTCGGTCATCCAATAGCCTTCTTTCAGCATATACCAATAAAATAAAGCACGTGCAGTTCTTCCATTTCCATCAACAAAGGGATGAAAGAAACCAATCATAAAGTGTATTATTATTCCGCGTATTATAGGGTGTAGATATGGTGTAGTATTTTTATCGTTAAAGTAGTCGCACAAATCTTTTGCAAACTCCGGAATCATGCCTGCATCCGGTGGAGTGTGTACCGTTTCATCAGCCATTACATCATATACTACAATTATTGTAGTTATATCACATAACTTTTCATTTTTATCATTAGGAAATTCAAACGGTTGGTACTCATTCGAATCCAATAAATCCTTGCGCAATCCTACTATATATATACGCTTGCGATGTTGAGGTATTCCAAATTGATGCGGTGAAAGTATTTCACCACTTACGTAATATCCTAATGCATCTAAGCGTTCTTGTATTATACTCCAGGTGTTACCATTATCGTGACCTTTTAAATTGGAAACATTTTCTAATAACAAAAATCTGGGTTTATCATCTGATTTTCCTCTCTCTTCGATTATAGCACATATATAATCGAACATATTGCCACGTCCCTCATCTGAAAAACCTTGTCGTTTTCCTGCTTGACTAAATGGCTGACAAGGGAAACCCGCGCACAAAATATCATGATGCGGAATTGAAGTCAAATCAACTTTGGTGATATCACCTTCGATTCGAGGCGCATCCGGGAAATTAATTTTGTATAATTTCTGTAGATCCTCCTTTAGCTCAGAGGTAAATACGCATTTACATCCCAGCGATTCCAATGCAATATGAAAACCTCCAAGTCCAGCAAATAAGTCAATAAATGTAAGGATGTTATTAGTTGCTGTCATCGCTGTCTATTAATTCTTTAGGGTTTACATTCAAAATTTTTGCTATCTCGAATAATACTTCAAGGCTGGGTTGGCGTCGATTACAAACATAAGAGTTCACCATGCAGAAACTTTTGCCCAACTTTTCAGCTAGCCAAGTTTGTTTAATTCCGCGCTCATCGAGCACCTCTTTTATGCGGTTCATATAGAAAGTATTTAATCATTTTCTACAAAGTTATAAAATATCATGAAATAAAAAGAGAAAAAGCCGAAACTTTTTCTCTTCTCTCGCAATCCATAGGTTATCCTCAGTATGTTTGCCTTCTAAATTCTAGTAAAATCTTTGTTGTTCACAACCCTACGATTCTACCACCACCTTAATCGCGCCATCCAGTTTATTCCCGAACATGTGGTACACCTCGGCAATATTGGCGAAAATCATAGTAAAATTACTGCATAATTTTATCGGAGATTAGTTGTGCTAATAAAGAGTAATCATCATAACTATATATTGCAACATTTGCTAATTTCATTGTAGCGTGTATTGGGAACCAACACGGTGTGTGTAACTCACTCTCTGTCTCATCGTGGTGTGGATACTCCTTATAAAAGATGTATATCTGCTTTCTCTTTGTTGCTGCATATAAAAGTTCTGTAATGGTTCCCGGACAATCTGCCTCGTCAAGAACAAAGACTGCATCGGTACAACGATCAATCATATCCAATTCTATCGCAACAATATCGTCGGCTGCCATATCTTCAGTTTCGAAATAGTATGGCCCGATATAAGACATATCATCATTGATAACCAATTCGCCTCTACCATGCAGCATTTTATCTACACCACCAAGCAACTTACTCCGATAATCTTCCGCTGCTTGTATTTCGTATTGGTCTTTTCGACAATCAAAATAAAATCTGCCACCACAATACAACCTCTTCATACACATATACCCACGGCTGCTTCAGCATCACGCACAACAGCATTTAAAAACATATTATTACATTGTATATCAACCTATTACCTACTTACCAATGCAAAAATTTTTAAACACGTTAATAAGCACATCTTCGCTTGACACAGACCCTACAATCTCGGCAAGGTGGCGTATGCAGGCGCGTAGGTCGAGGCTTACCAAATCACCGGGGATACCGTCGTTCAAGCCGCGTCGCACATCCAGTATATTTGTCAAGGCTTTTCGCAATGCTTCGTAGTGCCTTACATTGGTTACTATCACTGCATCGGCATCCATGGAAGGTATTGCTGCGGCATCGACAAGGAAATCTTCCAACTTGTCCATGTTTACACCCAATTTTGCAGAGATTGCCCACATATCATGATTTCCCCACTGCACACCTTTGCCATGCTTGGCAATCATGCCTGCATCCGGTGGAGTGTGTACCGTTTCATCAGCCATTACATCATATACTACAATATTATCATTATTGGTTCTAAATCGTCCTGCATCTTCTTCGTTTTTAAGAGTTTTTTCTGTCATTAGTTTATGCACCTGCAATATTAGTTCAATGCTAAGAAGAGTATTTTTTTGTTCGGATATAAACTGTATGGTTTTATAGTTATTGGCAATCATCTGTTGCGATTTTCCGATAGGCTTCTTATCTTTACGCAACATTTCTTTTGCTACTTCGCGAGTAGTAGCAGCACCTTCCATCATACTAGAATATATCGCTTCCTCCATAAGCGAACTCTTGATATATTGTCGTTTAGAATTTTCGCTAATATCCGGCTGATGCATCCACGCTTGTCCGAAATTCATATCAAATTCGTAACATAGTCGTTGCATCATATTTGTAAAACCAAACGAAATATCATATTTACCCCATGTGTATTCCATCATCAAAATACGAGATGCTTTTACCCGTTTCCATAATTCTTCTGACGAATAACCTTTGGGACATTTTTTATATTTCACCGTATCCCAATACTCATACCCTTCATTTATCTTGTCGATAAGGATATTCATATCAGAATTCTCTTTATATTCTTTGCTTAAAATCAACCTATATAGGTCATTTTGAGTTAATTGTGGAGCATTTTCTAACATAATTGCAGTATTATATCATTTGCAAAGATACAAAAAACTTTCCAATTCTTTCCAATTCTCTCCAAATTGGAAAGGATTACATATCAAAACACTGATATTCAACTGTTGTTTTTTAAGGCTCCACCAATGTTTCGCCAGGCTAAAGAGAATTGAGTCTAAGGACAAAAGACAAAAGTCCTTTGGGTACTACAAACCGACTACCATCCTGCTCAAAACTCATGGATCATTGCTCAATGCTCAAAATAGTCATGCAAAACCAAAAGCATAGTCCGAACCCGGCTACAGAGCACTTGTAGTCTTATAGTCTCATAGTCTTGCGAAGCATAAGCGAAGCCAAAACCGGCTACCGCCCTGCTCACTGCTCACTACTCATGGCTCAAAGCCCGTTGTCCTTTCAGAACAAAACAGTCTTCGCGAGGGTATCAGAGAGGTAGGGCAAATGCGAAAACGTCTGTTCGTCCAGCTACTTACGGCAACCTGTGCACTTCGGTTTGATTTTGCAAAGGTACGAAGAAGGAAATTCTCACTTTAACGGTTTGTCCTGTTTTGTCCTGTTTTGTCCCGTTTTGTCCCGTTTTTGGGAACAACAAACCGCCCACCGCCCACTTGTGGTCTTGTAGTCTCGCTGCCTTAAAACAACCGACTACCACCCAAAAAGTCGGCTCGACTTGTCGGCACCTGCGTAGCTCCACCCCTTAAGTATCCCCCTTAAGTATTCCCCTATAAGGGGGAATACGGGGGGATACGGGGGTGAGCAGAGGCCGACAACGTCGAAGTTTCGGTTTTTTTACTGTCGAAAGACAAAGGGGAAAAGACTAAAGTCTAAAGTCGAAGGGCAAAACAGCTACCACCTTGCTTGTGGTCTTGTAGATTCGTTGACTTGTAGTCTTAAATCAACCGGCTACCGACCTGCTTGTGGTCTTGTTGACTCGTAGTCTCGTGGTCTTAAAACAACCGGGCTACCGCCCTACTCACAGCTCAATGCTCAATGCCCAAAGTAGTCCTGCGAAGCCAAAAGTGCCATAGTTTCGACCCGTAACTCCCATACTTTTGACCCCTAAGTGCCATACTTTTGACCCGTAAACCGCATGGTTTTTAGTTGGAGACTATGAGTTCTTTTCATTGTCAAACGACGAAAGACAAAAGTCGAAAGTCCTTTTTTAGACTACAAGTCCACATGACTACGAGACTAGTAGATGCAAAGCCATTGCTTGTGGTCTTGTGGTCTCGTGGTCTTAAAAACAACCGGCAACCGCCCTACTTGTGGTCCCGTTGACTTGTAGTCTCTAAAAAAAACTTGCATAGTTCAGGAAAAAGTCGTAACTTTGCAAAACTTTCCTATAGGGCAAAAGGTGGTAGTTGAGCTATGTAGAGGGATAGCATTCAACACAATAGGGTATCCACCGGAGGAACAAGAGAGGGGTTTTATTTGAGCAACGGGCTATTGGTTTGAGTGATAAGCCATGAGTTGTGAGCTTTTTAGTCGAGCAGTGGTGTTTCGTAGGTATGATGATACATAGTTCCGAAAAAAATCGTAACTTTGCAAACGACAAACAGATTTATTGAATACGATATAACGCATTATATGTCAGAAATTTTAATAGCAATAATTACGATTATTTATCTTTTGGGAGTGCCACTTGGTGTGGTGTGGCTGTCTCGCAGATGGAGTTTTATAAATAGGATAAGTCCTATGATGGTGCTTTATTGCATAGGGTTGATAATAGGCAATGTGGGTATACTAAACAATAGTGCCATAAATATTTGCAATTGGGTAGGTAATATATCGGTACCCATAGCCATACCTCTTATGCTGATGAGTTGCAATTTTGGCAAATGGTCGACCAAGATAGCTACAAAGGCATTTGCTACAGGGCTTGCAAGTGTGGTGATAGTTATAGTGATAGGATATTTCGTTTTCGAACCTTTGGCATTGGCTGCCAATGTTTCTAACAACGATTTTGCCAAAATAAGTGCTGCCATGGCGGGCATATACACCGGTGGAATACCCAATATAGGACCTATAAGTCAATCGGTGGGGTTGCCAAACAATTTATATCTGCTGGTTACAAGCTACGATTTGATAGCCACAGGGATATATCTGCTGTTTGTGATATTTTTGGGCAAGAGGGTGGTACGCTATTTTTTGCCTAAGCATATTTCTGTTTCTCAAAATTCCAACACACAACATTATGATTATAACAACCATAAGGCATTGTTTGGCAAGCAACGGTGGTTCGAATCGGTGGTGGCTATAGCGGTGGCTGTGGCCATAGCTGCAGTGGCTTATTGCATATCGTTGCTTATACCTTTGGGCAACAGCACGGCGGTGCTTGTTCTTGCTCTTACTTCTTTGTCGCTTTGCATATCGTTTTGCAAGCCATTGCACAAAATAGAACACTCTTTCGAGCTTGGTTTGTATTGCGTATATGTGTTCTGTTTTTCTATAGCCAATATGGTCAACATAAAGGATATTAATCTTATCGATAATATTTTTATTTTGTATTATATCTTTTTTGCCATATTTGGATCGGTATTTTTGCAAATATTGTTTGGCAAGATCTTCAAGATAGATGGCGACACGGTGCTGGTGAGTTCCATATCGCTTATCAATTCGCCTCCCTTTGTGCCATTGGTGGCTGCCACTTTGGGCAACAAAGATGTGGTGCTTACGGGCATAGGAGTAGGCCTGATGGGCTACGCCATAGCCAACTATTTGGGGTTGGGCATATATCATCTTTTGGCAAGTATTGGACTATAAGCGAAACAAGGAACAAAAAAAAGAACGATATCATAAATGAAATAGTTCTTTTTTTTACACGAAGTTATGTATCATTACTTATTTAGCATTACTTTCAAATTATCGGCCAAATTGGCATTAGCTATATCTCTTGATTGAAGTATCATATTTTGTATAGCCAAAGCACTCGAAATACCATGACCTACTATAGCAGGCTTGCTCACTCCCAATATAGGTGTTCCGCCATAAAGTTCGTAGTTAAAGCGAGCCAAATATTCGTCGGTATGGCCACGTTTGGTAGTAGTATACCAGAATGTTTCCAACAGTTTCAGCATCATATTACCCACAAAACCGTCGCAAACAAACACATCGCAATTGCTGTTAAACAATGTGCGAGGTTCTACATTTCCTATAAAATTAAAGTCTTTAGTTTCATTCATAAGTTGGTATGCAGCAGAGGTAAGGAGGTTTCCTTTTCCTGCTTCGGTACCTAAGTTTAACAAACCGACTTTAGGTTCATCTATTTTAAGCACACATTTGGCATACATACTGCCTAACAAACCAAATTGATATAAGTTTTCGGGTTTGCAATCGGGGTTTACTCCCGAGTCTACCAAAAGACACACACCGCCATCGATACGAGGCAAAGCAGTCATCAAACAAGGGCGAAGCACACCTTCGAGCACACCGGTGGTCATAGCACCTACAAGCATAGCACCTGTATTGCCGGCACTGGCAAAGGAATCTATCTTACCTTCCATCAACAAACGAAAACCTACGGCTAAACTAGAATTGGGCTTTTGTTTTAGTGCTTTTACCGGTTTGTCGTCCATTTCTATCACTTCATCGGCATCCACAATATCAAACAAAGAAGGGGTTTCTTGTAAACGTTCCAATTCTTGCATAATGGCAGATTGTTGTCCTATCAACACAATCTTATCATCATTGCCTAATATTTTAGCAGCTTTTACAGCTCCTTCCATAGTAGCTTTGGGAGCAAAATCGCCACCCATAACATCTAATCCAATTCTCATCTTCTTATGTATTAAAATAAAATAGTGCAGTAGATTTTTATCTACTGCTTTGAATACAGATAAAATAAATTACACACGCACAAGAAGCACTTTATCATTGCATTCATTGAAAAAGCACTTCTTGCACAATGTTTAATTTATAATATACGAAAATTAAGCTTCAACGTTTTTTTCGATAGCTAATTTTCCTCTGTAATATCCGCATTCGGGACATACATGGTGGTACATTACTTGAGCACCACAATTGGTACATGTAGTTAATTGAGCAGCCTCAAGTTTATCATGAGTTCTTCTTTTTGCTGTTCTGGTTTGTGAAAACCTGTGTTTTGGATGTGGCATAATTCTATTATTTTTATTTTTATTTTACTTTTAATTCTTTCAATTTCTCCCAACGGGGATCTATATCTTTTTCTTCGTTGTTTTTTTGTTGCATTTTGTCCAACAAGCTAAGCATTTCGCTATCGCAAGTAGATACTCCGTTCTCATCGTCGGGATGCACATGGCGTATTGGCAACGCTGTTGCTACATACTCATACATCACGTGCGATAAATCTATTTGATATTCGTTTTCGGGCACCACTATGATATTTTCGTCATCGCTGGTTTCGGTATCACTAAACTTTACAAATAAGGTTTCCTGACCCGAAACAGGTATTTCCAGTGGTTGCAAACATCTATCGCATATCGAACTTACATATCCTGCAAAAGAAAAGTGGAAAGTAAGCAAATGGTCGCCTTTTTCCATAACAA
The DNA here is from genome assembly GCA_017522255.1 of Bacteroidales bacterium. Taxonomy (GTDB): domain Bacteria; phylum Bacteroidota; class Bacteroidia; order Bacteroidales; family P3; genus HGM05376. The sequence continues at coordinate 20,290 of JAFWZP010000031.1, forward strand.
CAGAAAACTTGACCTCTCCATCTTCTAAATTTTCGTTTTCGAAAGACGAAAAGAACAATTTACCCAACACAAAATCATAGGCATATCGCCCTGATTTCAAGCCACTAAATTGTATTTTTGTATCTACTTTTTCTGTCATTTTTATTCTTTTACCGAGTTGCAAAATTACTCATTTTTGCAGAATTTTGCAACAAAAATTGCAATGAATATCAATATTTAACATTATCAAACTGATAATCAAGATAATGATAAAAATCGCAAGTTCTACACAAAAAAACGATTATCCACATTTGCAAATAATCGTTTCTATCATGAAGAAAAATTTGATTTTATTCTTGATTAGCAGTTTCTTCAGTTGCAGGAGCCTCTTCTGTAGTAGCTTCAGCTTCGGCTGCACTTCTTTTAGCAGCTATAGCAGCAGCCTTTGCTTCGTTGGCTTTTTGTTCTGCTTCCAAACGTGCTTTTCTATTCGAGCGTGCTTCATTTTCAAGAGCACTACGTTTATTTGCTATCTTGTTTTCTTTTTCTTGCAACCATTGGTTGAATTTTACATCAGCTTGCTCTTGCGATATAGCTCCTTTTTCAACTCCTATTTGCAAGTGTCTTTTCAACAATACTCCTTTGTACGACAATATTCTTTTAGCTGTGTCGCTTGGTTGAGCACCATTTTTTAACCATTTTACTGCACTATCAACATCTAATACTATTTGTGCAGGGTTTGTCATTGGATTGTACGTGCCTATTTTCTCTATAAATTTTCCATCTCGTGGTGCACGACCATCCGCAACTACAATGTGATAAAAAGGTTGATTCTTCTTACCATGACGTTGTAATCTAATTCTTGCAGGCATAATTATTTGTTTTTTAAGTGTTTATTATATTATTTATTTTATTTTTCAGTTTGCAAAGTTACACATTTTATTTGAATCTACAAAACTTTTTTTTCATTTTGTCTATTTTTATTCTTTTTTAGCTTGTTTCACGCTACTCTTTTTCTACTACAAGGTTAGAATTTTCGTGCATTACCACTCTTATCTTCTCCCCTTTTTCGATATACGATACTTGGGCTACCGCATCATATACTTCGGTGCCTATCCTCACTTTTCCTGAGGGACGCAATATGGTTTCGGCCACTCCTTGACTACCTACCAAACTATTAAATTCGGGTTGCGAAACCGTATATCCTTCCGACGATTTTTGTTCGGCAACAAGTGCCAATTTATCTCCAATAGTAGTGTTAACAAACAATCTTTTTCCTAACCATATTGCTAATGGGAATGATACGCTTATAGCGATTATAACAGTAGAAAAACTTTGTATCATATCGCTTGTAGGCACACCCGAAAAATCGAAACCAATATTTCCTACAAGACTTAGAGCCAAACCTCCCACTATGAATATTATACCTCCTACACCGGCTACACCAAAGCCGGGTATTACAAATAGCTCTAGTGCCAGCAATGCTATACCCACAACAAAGAGTATAATTTCCCAATTAGCAGCAAGTCCCTCGAGGTATAGTGGTGCAAAGTAGAGCAAAGCTCCCAACACTGCCATAGCCAAAGGAAAACCTATGCCCGGCGACTGAAATTCGAAGTATATACCTCCTATTATCAGCATTATAAGCAAACCACTTATCATGGGGTTTATCAAAAAGTTTATCACTTTTTCGATAAAAGTATAATGCTGTTCTTCTATAACATAATTTTGTACACCTGCTTTTTCGAGCAACTCTTTTACACTTTCGGCCTGACCTTCGCAATAATTGTTGGCAATAGCCTCCTCGGTGGTAAAAGTCAACACTTTGCCACTATCCACTATATCTTTCACCTCTACATCGGGGTCTACCATAGCTTCGGCTATATCGGGTCTGCGACCACGAGCCTCTGCTGTAGCCCTCATCATTGAACGCATATAGCTTTGATATTTGTCGGGTTGCACTTCGCCGGTTTGGTTTACTACGGTTGCAGCACCTATACTGGAGCCACTATGCATATATATACGTTCGCAGGCTATAGATATCAATGCTCCGGCCGAAGCAGCATTGTTGTCAATATACGCCCATACCGGTATTTCGGATTGTAGTAACATTGTGCGAATCTTGTCAGCAGCTGCCAGTTCACCACCAAAGGTGTTTAGCTGCATTATCAGCAAGTCCGATTGGTTTTCTTTGGCTTTCTCCAATGCCTTTTCTACCCTCATCACAGCAGGTTGAGCTATATCTTCCTCCACTTTGAATAGGTAAATTTTTGTTTCTTCTTGCGAATATATTGCAGAGGCAATGCAAAACAATTGCAATAGTAGTATTATTATTCGTTTCATGGTCTTATTATTCTTTATATATTGTAATAATAACTATAAAAACACAGTTTTGGTATGTTTGTGGCATTTATCTTTTTGTCTTGAATGATAGTATGTGTATGCTCACCACTATGGCTATTGCGGCAAGCAGTATCTGTAACCACAGCATTCCCTCTGCAGCAAATATTATGCTTAGAAGTATGGTAATCCACAGTGTAGTTATACTTATAATTTTTATTCGCAGGGGTATGGATTTATCTTCACGAAAGTCGCGAATATATTGCCCTAAGTGTTTGTGGTTTAAAAGCCATTGGTAGTATCGGGTCGAGCTTTTGGCAAAAAGTGTAGCAGATAGTAGCAGAAAAGGTGTGGTAGGCAATATGGGAAGGAACATTCCAAGTATTCCAAATCCCAAACTGATAAAGGATAATATGATGAATATCTTTTCTTTCATTAATTATTATGGTGTGGTATTACAAAAAAGCAAAGGTAGCAACAACACTTATGCCACTACCTTTAGCCTTACGTTTTATATATTAGCAATTATTTAGCATAATGCTTGTAGAATGCAATAATTGTTTCGATACCTTTGTAGAAATGGTCTACACGATAGTTTTCGTTTGGTGAGTGAATAGCATCGCTACCCAAACCGAATCCCATCAATATAGATTTTATACCCAATACTCTTTCAAATTCAGAGATGATAGGAATACTTCCACCACTACGCATAGGGATAGGACGTTTGCCGTATGTTTCGATATAAGCTTCTTCGGCAGCTTTGTATTCGGGAAGATCTATTGGGCAACCATAAGCTTGTCCACCGTGTAAGCATTTAACTTTTACATCTACATATTCGGGGGCTATGCTTTCGAAATATTCTTTAAACATTTGCCCTATCTTTTCATGGTCTTGATTAGGTACCAAACGACTACTTATTTTGGCGTATGCCTTTGATGGCAACACTGTTTTTGAACCTTCACCTGTATATCCACCCCATATACCACAGAGGTCGAATGTTGGACGAATACCCACTCTTTCGATAGTGGTATAACCGGCTTCGCCTCTCAATGCTTTTACACCCACACCGGCTTTGTAGTTTTCTTCGCTATAAGGTGCTTTGTTTAGCATTTCGCGTTCTTCGGCTGTGCATTCTACCACATCGTCGTAGAATCCAGGTATGGTGATATGATTGTTTTTATCCATCATCGAAGCTACCATTTCGCAAAGAGTATTGATAGGATTAGCCACTGCTCCACCAAATAATCCCGAATGCAAATCGGCACTTGGCCCGGTTACTTCCACTTCCCAATATGCCAAACCTCTCAAACCCGAAGTAATAGAAGGAACATCGCTGGCTATCATACTGGTATCCGACACTAATATTACATCGGCTTTTACTAGCTCTTTGTTAGTAACAATCCATTTTGCCAAACTTCCCGAACCTATTTCTTCTTCACCTTCGAGCATAAACTTAACATTGCAAGGCAAAGTATTGGTTTTAACCATTGTTTCGAATGCTTTTGCATGCATAAACGACTGTCCTTTATCGTCGTCGGCACCTCTGGCCCATATTTTACCATCTTTAATTACAGGTTCGAAAGGATCGGTATGCCATAGTTCTATTGGATCGACAGGCATCACATCATAATGACCATATACAAGCACTGTTTTCAATGCAGGGTCTATTATCTTTTCGCCATATACTATAGGGTTGCCTTCGGTAGGCATCACTTCGGCCTTGTCGGCACCGGCTGCCAATATAAATTCTTTCCATTTATTGGCACAGCGTATCATATCTTCTTTATGTTCGGACTGAGAACTAATTGACGGTATACGAATTAATTCGAATAATTCTTCTAAAAAACGGTCTTTGTTCGTTTCGATATATTGTTTTGAATCCATAGTAATTATGTTTTTTTTACTTAGTATATTTATCTCTTTATTGTTCTATGTTAGTTTCGATAAGAATTTCTTCGTTTGATTCATGTATTGGATATACATTATCCTTTATTATAGTACATGGGTATTGCGACTTTATTTTTTGCATAAAAACAAAAGCATCTAATTTAGTGATAAAATCGCCCACCTTAACTTTAAAATTAGGCTCGTCAAACACTAAATAGGCCGATATTTCAGGATACTCCTGCAAAAACTTTTCCTTCACCGAAAAAGCCTTAGCTTTGGAATTAGATCCTGTTTCAGAAGCTATCTGTATACGAAAACCCGGAATGGTTTTCACCCTCTCGTTGAATTCCACATGCGTGTTCACCAAATCGGTTACCTTACGATCACCAACTATCTGTATGGTACCTCTTCGCTTTTGAGCATTTACGTTCAAAATAATAGTCCCAAGCAATATAAGTATAAATATTTTCTTCATTATATCTGTTGTTCTCGTTTTTAGTAAATATTCTATTGTTTGTTGTAAATGTAATTATTCTTTTTTTTACTACCTATAATTTCTACATTAGAGCTTTTTCTATCGTGCTGCCGAGTTTATCTCCTCGGGATGAATAGTTAACACAGGTATCATAGAATGATGAATCATCTGCTGAGCATACGACCCTATCATCAAATTCGAAAAACTCTTTTCCTGCTCAGTCATTATCACCACCATATCGGCTTTTATGCTATCAGAATATTCCAATGTGGCAGTAGTAATATTTTCGCAAGCCGTTTTTTCGATAGTGTAAGGTATCTCTAAATTAACTAAATACTTCTCTACTTGTTCTATGTACTTATCCACCACGGTTATTATCGACTCAGAGGTGTAAAGTCCCAATATTCGCACTTTGGAATTGAATAATTTCGCTATCTTGGCTGCATAAGGTAGTTTTTGACGTGTTTCCATCGAACTATCAATAGGCACCACTATATTTTCCAAGTCTTTATTAAAGTCAAAGTTTTCGCGAATTGTAAGTACCGGACATTCAGTTTCCTCTATAGTTTTGTAGGCATTTCTACCAATCCAATCTTTTTCGTAGCCCGATGTACCATGTGTACCCACCACAACATAGGCTGCTTTTTCTTGCTTGGCCACCATTGCAAGTTTTTCCGATACTTTGCCTTTAAACACTTCATATTTAAAATCTCCACCCACAAACTTATCGGCATACTTAACAATCAAATCTTTTATTTTTCGATCCACTTCCTCCATTGACATATCCTCCCCTGATTGCGAAATTACATATACTAGTTTGATATTTTTTCGCATTTTGTTTGCCATATCAATAGCAAGTTCTATTGCACATTCCGAACCTTTCGAAAAATCTATTCCTACAATAATTTCTTCCATGTTTTCTAGTTTTTAGTTATACACCTGTTGTCTTTAAGCCCCTTCCATTATTTATTAAAAAAGCTACATTCAGACAACATCGTTTCTTTAAACGAGAAATTTATATAAATGTTGTGTTTCGTCCAAAAAAAAGTACACAACATTAGACACTACTCTCATAACACTTCTCCCGGCACTAAAAAAAGTAACAAATAACTATACTCTGCTTTTTTGTAGTCTTATATCAGAAGTGATAGCCAATTCTAATATTAAAGACCAACTTTCTAAGTAGTCCTGTTCTACTATATAGGCGACTTCGACAAAGCCAACGTTCCACAAAACTCCTTCAATGTTTTTTTAAAGTTGCCTTATGAAAGATAGACATTCACTATCTCTCAGTCCGACACCGGACGGATGGCAAAACCCATAAAACGAGAATTCCACGTTACACCATATCGGTCTGCCAAAAAGTATGTATAACCGGCATTATTACCTTCACCTTGATATGGTGTAGAAGCCCAATAAGCTCCATATTCATTGACATTCAAATGCGATGATTCTCGACGAAAGCCTGTAGCAGGTAAAAATATACTTTTACCGTTAGGTCCTGTCAATTTATAGCCATTCACACCATTTATGGTTATCCACTCTCTATTGCATTCTCTTTTCAGCTCTTCCATCTCTATTTTGGTGGGCATACGCCATGAGGCCCCCCAATTAGCGGTGGCTGCATCGTATAGAGTATCACCACTTATGTCGCCAATATCTTTTTTGCCATAAGTTTCGCAATTGGATTGATAATATGTGCTTTTGGTATACAGTTCGCCCCACGCATAAAAATCGCCATACTGCTCGGGAGTAGTAGCACCTATATTACACTCGGCCCATTTCAAACCACTCGGCAATCCAAGGTCTACATATTTGTATCCGTTAATAGTATCAAGATATTCTTCTGACACATTACCATCGCTACCATTGTACACACCTTTTTCGCAACCAAAGAAAATCATTATTACAACCACACATAGTAGCTTCATTACTTTATTTCTTTTATTTATCTTTCTATTTTTCATATTGGCAACTTATAAAAATTCCACGTTCTGAAAAAATGTTTGTCTTTTTCTAAGAACTTTTGCATGCTTTACGTTTTTTTACCGAAATCTTTCTATTTCTTTTTCAATCGCATAGCCAGCTATACTCAACCAAAAGAAAGCAGAAATCTTTCTAGTAAAATTGCGATTAAGCGAGCGAAGAGCAATGCCAAAGCATTAGCTATTCCGAGCGTTAGCAACTTCGACGAAGTCAACATCCGTAGATTACTTGCAAAGCAATTCTTAGAAATTTTCATTTTTACTGCAAAGCACGCTCCACAGCCTTTATGCGGTTGTCAATGTCAATCATATTGGTAATACCAAAACCCGATTGAAAATCATTGAAATCGTCTTTGAGCTTGCGAACGCTTTTTTTTGCATTTGCCATTTTTTGCCTAAGAGCAGCTGCTTCTCCACAACAATTGCTTTGCGGTGTGGGTGCATTTTCTTTCTCTTGTTCCAAATCGACATACTGTTGCTGAAGTTTCTCATAATCGACACTGAGAGCATTATATTTTTGCTCAAGATCGGAATATTGTTGTTGCAAGGCTTGCAACTCGGCTGTTTGATCTACAGTTGTACACGATATCATAAAAATCAGTGATACAATCATAAAACATATTCTTTTCATCACATATTATATTTATTGTTAGTAATATTTATTCGTTATCATCACTACTTCCACGATAACGCGGATGATAGTTTTGTATTGTCTTGCGAAGGTATGCTCTCGAAATATGAGTATAAATCTCGGTAGTAGTTATAGAGGAATGACCAAGCATTTCTTGCACAGCACGAAGGTCAGCACCATTCTGAACCAATTCTGTGGCAAAACTATGCCTAAGACTATGAGGGCTCACCGTTTTGTGTATACCGGCTGATTCTACCGCTTTTTTGATTACCATAAACACATATACTCTTGACAGCTTAGTACCCAAGCGATTTATAAACACATAATTTTCATGACCTTTTTTAATATCTACCTGCGAACGTATAAACGATATGTAGTTCTTCAGCAACTTGATAGCTCGTGCATTGATTGGCACCCAACGCTGTTTATTACCTTTGCCCGTAATAAGCAAACACTCCTCATCAAGGTATAGTTGCGAAAGAGTAAGTTCCACAAGTTCCGACACACGCAAACCGCAACCATACAACACTTCTATAATAACAGTATTGCGAGCTCCATCAGGACGACTATTATCGATAGTGGTCAACATACGATCTATCTCGGCATTGCTAAGTACATCCGGCAACTTACGCGAAATACGAGGCATATCCAATAAGTCCGCAGGGTTTTCACTAACAGCATCTTCGATAAGCAGATATTTGTAAAACATTCTTATCCCGGAAATCATACGACACTGAGTAGCAAGTGCTATATCAGTAGTGTTCAACTCTTTCAGGAACAATTGCAAGTCGTTGAGTGATACATCTTGAGGCAATAAGTCATTTGCCTTTGCATATTCCGAAAGGTATGCCACATCGTGTAAGTAGGCATCAATGGAATTGGGAAGCAACCCTTTTTCCAACTTCAAAAACATCTCAAAGTCGTGTATCACCCTATTCCATGTATATACAATATCCTTATTCATAGCAGTAGCAATATTTATTTTTCAATTTTTTTGGTCAAATCCACCTTGTTTGCTCTCTTTCTAATAATATTAGCACGTTTTTTAAAGTATGGTGTAGCCTTATCAGGATTACGCACAAGAGGGCTTGGTAGTGTTGCAGCAAGTTGTGCAGCCTCCGCAGCCGTCAAATTTTTAGCCGATTTTTCGAAGTAATATTGCGAAGCAGCCTCACAACCATATATACCATCACCAAACTCTACTATATTGAGATACACTTCCATTATGCGCTCTTTGCCCCACATATACTCTATCAGTATAGTAAAATAAGCTTCAAAAGCTTTACGCACATAACTTTTGTGGTTTGACAAAAAGGCATTCTTGGCAGTTTGCATAGATATGGTACTGCCACCACGCACAGGTCTACCACCGGCTTTGCGATTTCGCTCGTGGCTAAGTTTCAACTGTTCCCAATCAAAACCATTATGCATCATAAATTTGCCATCTTCCGAAGCCACCACAGCATTCACCAAATGTGGTGATATATCATCCAAAGACACATAATCACGCTCAAAACGGATGGTGCGTTTATCGTCGAAAGCTTGTTCGAAGAAACGCTTTGCCATCAAAGGCGTTAGTGGGGGATTGATAAACTTATACAACAAAGTAAAAAACAAACTAACGGCCACAAATATAATGCACAACCGCCCAATAAAAAGCATTATGGCTTTGATGGAAAATTTTCTTTTGGTTTGTTTCATACCTATTTAATATAAGAGACTGAAGTCTGCCAACACATAAGTGGTAACCATCAACTAAGTCTACCAAAACATTTCTATTAAAAAAAACGTAGAGACGTGCAATTACATCTCTACTTAAATATCATTTTTTAAAAGAATTACTATTATTTATAGTATTCATAAATTCTATCAATAATAAGCACCGGGTATATCTCGCCTTTTTCTACGGCAAACTCTGTTTTTTGAATCCAATTATCGTAGTCATCATACTTATATTCAAACATTTGCACTGTTACTACAGGATCTTCCTCATCATAGTAGTCAAAAGTGGTCTGTGTTGTTACCTCCTTATGGTCATCATATTCATAAAATACTTCCTGCACCTTGGTTTTTGTGCGATCGTATATAGTGGTAACAGCCACTGTTCCGTCTTCGTTGTAGGTATAAACCTCACGACGTCTCACATCATTATGACGATCGTTGTACGAACGTTCGCTCACTACTCCATCTGCATCATAACGTATGTGTAATCTGTTTTCCAAATCAGATTCTTGATCATAGGTAATAATCTCTATCAATTGATTAGCAGGATTAAAAGAATAATATGTACGACCTATCACAGAATCTTGTGGATCTATGGCTTGGTCCAAAATAATGTTTCCAATACCATCACGTTTATGACGAATGCGAAATATCAACTCTTCTTCGCCTGTAAAATACTTTATATCTATCTTCTTACCCGAACGCTCATAATTGATTTGCGAACTTTCTAATTTCAATGTTTTCTCAGGTTTTTCGTGAGTACCAAAAGCCTCATACAATACCTCTGTAAGTTTTTTCACCGGTCCTTTATATCCATCATATTCTACATCGGGTTTAAGAACCGGAAGCTGTGCAAAACCTATAAATGAGCTTGACAAGAAGACTACTAATGCTATTCTAAATTTCATAACAATCTGTTTATACGTTATATATATAATTTACTTGTATTATTTTTGTTTTTCAAAGATACAAAAAAAGTTTGAAATACAAATATTATTTATCTTTTTTTATCGAACGGGAATGCTTGGTCGGCTTCTTTTCCCCCTTCTTCGTCAGTCTTCAACCACTTAGAATTGACAAAGAAACCATCGCCGGGCTTAGGTGCCGAATAGCTTTCTACCATTCCTTCGGGGTTGATAAGAATAAAATGAGGATACGAACGCACCTCAAAAGCATCTAACATCTTAAAGTTTCCATCGAAGTGTAGCCAAGTCCAATTGTATCGCTCCCCCTTCTTAGAATTTTTTATAAAGTGATAAAGTTTCTGAAACTCCCTATCGCACGATATGGTAACGAACTCCATTTCGCCAAGTTGATAAATGCTGTCACGAAAATGGGCAAGCGTTTCTATCTCACACAACGAATTAGGGTCATTAACTCTTATAAAACCTACATACAGCCATTTTCCTTTCATATCGTCTATCGCCACCAATTCTTTGTCTACGTTTGGCAACTCGTATCGTGGCATTTCCATTTTCCTTGCCACCTCTTCAAATGAGTTTAACATATTAAGTGCAATATCGCGATGTATCGCAAACTTGCTTTCGTTGGCAAAACGCTCAATCATTTCTATCACCATTTTGGAATTGTAGTTCTCATTATAATACGATTCTTGAAGAGCTTTGAGAGCCACCAATTCACGCAGTTGTTCATGTTGCAACACAGGGTCGACACCTATCGAGTCGAGATATTTAAACAAATCAGCCTCATCAACCCAACGCGATAATGTTTCGACAGGTAGCTGCTTGGTACCCTTCGAAAGATAGTCGGCAAAGAAAGTATTGAATAATGATGCGTAACCCTCATCATCATACATAATTGGTTGTCCTTTGAAATACTCTTCGGCTATCTTTCGTGGCGAAACAAGGCGAAACAAATAATTAAGTTCCGCTATCTTATGACGCTTGTAACTTTGAAAATATTCGTTATCGCTATCGCTCCACACACTCTGCAATGCAGTCATCATAGTGTCGATACGCTTGGCATCTTTCTTAAAACGAAAATCGAGAAACATTCTATATTTCAATATCATTTCCGACTCTACACTATCAAATGCCGAAATTTGAAAGTTTAAATCGTCATCGTCCAAACCCACAAACTCCAATGGCAGGGCAACAGGGTTTTGGTATACATTCATCACCTCATCAATATTCCAATCAAACTTGTGAATAACCACTTCATAATCTTTTCCCGGCTCTACATAAAAAGATTGGGAATAGTTATCTATCTGAACATAAACCAATGTAGGATACTTAACCGTAAACTCCAATTCAAAAGTTTGATTGTCGCCTATAGCATAATCATCAAGGAGTTGTTCTTTCTTAGAAAACTTATCAGCTTCTTTGTATACTTCGATAACTTTATCTTTGGCATTTATGGACTTACCTTTTATCGACACATTTTGACCCACTACACCATAAATACAACCCATCAATATCGTTGCCAAAAGAACTATCATTTTTTTATTCATAAGCATTCTTATTTTATAAGTTAACTATCGATTTTGCAAACTCATGCAAAGTCGAATAACAATAATCCACCAAATGCGGATACTTGCGAGGCACATCATAGTCGTTTCCCACAAGTACCGTAGTCATTCCGGCATGTTTACCAAATTTCATATCGCTAAGGCTATCGCCTACCATTAACGAACGATTAAACCTTATATTTGCAAAGTCCTTTTTTGCTTGCAGTGCCATCCCGATGTTCGGCTTGCGATTAAAGCTACAAGCACTTGCCAAGTCGGGACAAAAATATATCTTATCTATACGACCACCGCATTCCGACACCTTATTCAAAAACATAGTGTGAATAGCATATAAATCATCTTCAGTCATCAATCCCTTGCCTATCCCCTGCTGATTGGTAACCACTACTATGCATTCAAATATAGAGGAAAACACTTTCAATGCCTCAAACACTCCGTCAATAACAACAAACTGCTCCGGTTTCAGTACATAATCGTCGACTATACGTTGGTTTAACACCCCATCGCGATCCAAAAAAAGTGTATATCCTGCAAAACTTTGCATAATTATTTATTTTCTTCGCTATTCAACAATTCTTTTTCGATAAGATAAGTATTGCGTGTGGGCGAGTTTCGACCTACAAGTTCAGCTAAAAATCCTGTTACAAACAATATAGTACCCAAGACTATACCCAACAATGCCAAATAAAAATAAGGGCTATCGGTTATCAATCGCATAGGCACATGATTGGACAAAGCCACAAGTTTTTGCACACCTAACACCACTACCGATATCAAACCCAACAAGAAACATACGCTACCTATCAATCCAAAGAAATGCATAGGTTTCTTGCTAAATTTAGATATAAACATAATGGAAAACAAATCCAAGTAGCCATTTACAAATCTATCCAAGCCAAACTTGGTAACACCAAACTCGCGTTTGCGATGCTGCACTACCTTTTCGCCTATCTTCGAAAATCCAGCCCATTTAGCTATCACCGGTATATAGCGGTGCATTTCACCATACACCTCTATACTCTTTACCACTTCTTTGCGATATGCTTTAAGCCCGCAATTGAAGTCGTGAAGTTTTATACCACTCATTTTTCGAGTAGTAGCATTGAATAGTTTTGAGGGTAAGTTTTTGGCTAATTTAGAATCGTAGCGTTTCTTTTTCCAACCCGACACCAAATCATAACCATCTTCTTTTATCATACGGTATAGTTCCGGTATTTCGTCAGGACTATCTTGCAAATCAGCATCCATAGTTATCACCACATCACCTTGAGCATGAGAAAAACCCACGTTCAATGCAGCCGATTTGCCATAGTTTCTTCTGAATTTTACTCCTTTATATGCAGGATTTTCTACAGCCAACTGTTCTATCACTTCCCACGAATGATCTTTACTTCCATCATCAACCATTATCACTTCGTAGGAAAATTTATGTTCGGTCATTACCCTTGTAATCCACTCTGCCAAGTGTGGCAACGACTCATCTTCGTTATATAATGGTACTATTACTGATATATCCATAATAAATATTTTTTCTGTTGTGTATAAATCATTTTTCTAAACAATATATATGTCAATCAATACAAGATATATATCTTCTATGATGCAACATATATATACCAATAAGTTTACATATATGTTATTTTTTTTGCCTTACCACATTTTTTTGAGTACGTAGCAATATAGCCACTATAAATGCCACTATCAAACTTGTTACCACTGTAAGTATACCACCCATTACACTCAAATACGGAACGGTGGTTAATGTTTTAATATTTTCTATCATCATATTCATATCCTCGGTGGTGCCTTGCCAATTGTTTAAATAAATATGCTCTTGAGCATCAATATAACGTTGCAAAAACTCGACATCCACACACGAACCATAATACCACACAAACAAAGCATAAATAACGGCAGCTACCACTCCTATTCCCAAATTAAGGATATATATTTCTTTGAAAAATATATTGCCGCAATATAACTTCTTGCGATACAAGTATGTAAATATAAACATACAGAAAAACAACACTATATTGTCCACCCACGTAGAAGGCGAATCCATAGGGTATGTAAGCCAATACCTAAACAATATAGAAAAGCACATTATAAGCCCGGTATACAAACCGTATATAAACCAATATTTCTTATAGTTGCCATATATTTCTGATTCGTAACGTCTTAAAAGTCCCATATCTAATAGTTTTAGTCTGCAAATTTACGTTTTTTTTTGCAATTATAGTCTATATATTTGTTATTTATGATAAATATTTTCTACAAGTGTATTACATATCAACCTATTATCATATTGTTGCATAAGCAATGTGACTCTATCATTTATATCTTTTGTAGTAAAACTTTTCTCAAAAAGTTCTTCTAAATTCCGTTTCAAATCGTCGGCACTATCTGCCACCACACATAAATCTCCAAGGTTAGTGCCTTCCACCATTGAGGAATTTACCAAACAAAACCTACCATTAAAAAGCGAATTTAGAAGTTTTAATTTTAATCCTGTCGACTGATGTGTAACCAACACATTAACATGAGCATTTTGTATCAAATGCTGCATTTGGTCGTGCGATGGATTGGCTATAAGCTCCACATTATCGTAGTTTTCTATCAATCGCGCCAAATGTGTGGGTGGATTAAGACCAGCCACTTTCAGCTGTATGGCAGTTTTCGAAAATACATTCTCTACCAAATAAGCCACTGCGTTGTAGTTTTCAGCCACCGACAGTTGTCCATGAAACAAGGCATAACTACCTTGTCCTTCAATACTATTAATATCCTCGTACTGCAACGACGATGGCAAAAGCACCACATTATTATACCCTTTCTCGTCGAAGTATTCCTTATCTTTGGCAGTAATAGCAAAGACCCCTGTCGCTTTGTGCAACACCTGTTCGAAACGTTTCAACCGTGGCACCTCCAACTTAAGATATACACGTTTGAGCCAATTCTTTTCTACCTGCGACAAACGATAATAATACTCGTGTTCAATATTATGCATACGCACATACATATTCCTATTGTTCAGCCGTTTATCACAAAGCAACATACAACAGTGCAGTCCCTCTATAAACACCGGATAATCATCGTTAAGCAAATTTTCTACCAAACGTTTAGAATGGCGTGTTTTAGCAATATAAGGCAAGCGACTTATCATTTTAACCACACTATCGTGCCTATCATAATAATCCACCGAATAACAAATATCTTCCAACTCTTGAGAATGCAAATGATTACGCTTATACTCGTAGCAATGCAAATGCACCTTTATGCCATAGCTATGTAAATATCGCACACGGTAATACACATCTATAGCCCCACCATAATTGGCAGGGAAAGGAATATCAAACGACACTATATGCAAATGCTTTGAGGAGTCTTTCATATCATTATAGTTCTATTTCGAGTCCATCGTAAGCAAAAAATACATTCGGTGGCAGCATCTTACTCACCTCGCCATAAAGTCCCATTTCGTGACTCATGTGTGTTAGATATGCTCGCTCAGGTTTTATGTAATTCACCACCTGCAAAGCTTCAGCAAGCGAGAAGTGCGAAAAATGGGGTTCTATTCTAAGAGCATTTATTACCAAAAGCTTAGTACCCTTTAGCTTCTCCATTTCATGTTCGGATATATAATTGGCATCGGTTATATAAGTAAACTCACCTATGCGATACCCCAATATGGGCAAATCCTTATGCATAACCTCGATAGGCATTATATTTATATCGCCAACATCAAAAGAAGCATCGCCACTTACTTCCACAAGGTTAGCTTCCGGCAAACCGGGATAAATATGCTTTTCGAATATATACGAATAATCGCGACGTATGGTTGCTATAGCGTTGGCACGTGCATAAATATCCATCGGACGTTGCTGATAATAATTAAAAGGACGAATATCGTCGATACCGGCTACGTGGTCGCGATGTGCATGTGTTATAAGTATGGCATCCAAATGTCTTACCTTGCTCCGCAACATCTGCTCTCTAAAATCGGGACCTATATCTATAAGGATATTCTTGCCTTCGACTTCGACCAATGCCGATGTACGCAAACGCTTATCCTTGACATCGGTCGATTCGCAAACCCTACATCTACAACCTATAACCGGTAGACCTTGACTTGTGCCTGTACCCAAAAAAGTTATCTTCATCTACTATATACTTTACATTTTCAACTATTAGCTTTTGGCTTGATAAACTAAGCTTATGACTGCAACCAATAGTTCAGTTCTGTAATAACTTCTTTTTTGCATAAAAATTGTATGACCACTGTTTCTTTTTAGTTTTTGACTACAGCCGATGGTATAGAGAGTAGAAACCATTGGTAAAAGTACAACTATATTGAGCGGAAAAGTACCCAAGTGTCTAAAAATTGACAATAGGGTATCAAACAAATAACACCCTACCATAAAAGAATTGATAATAGGGTGTTATTTTACTACAGCAATATCAACGGGCGAAAGATAACTGCTATCCCAAACTTTGTCTGTACTTTATATACCAATAGATAAAGAATATAAGCAAACCTACCAAGAAAGCATAAAATGCAATGCTACACCCTTTGTTGTCGACTTTTATTGTTTCGGGAGATTCGTTTTGTTCCTTTTTAGCTTCCTTTTGGCTTTGTTTTAAATACATTAAAAGAGCCACTATTGCCACAGCTCCCATTATCCATACTAATTCCATAGCCTTTAATATTTTATTATTTATTTTCGGTTTATTACTTTATATCCTATATTGCATTCCAAACAGCGTTTCTTTTTGCAATACTCATTATATATCTCTATCAACGCTTGAGACTGCAACGCATTACTTGGCATCAAATCACCTTCGTCCCATAAGTCGACAATACTATTATGTTCGGCATCCATCTGTTCGAGGAGTTGCAAAGCCATATCCTTGTGTTTTTCTATACCATAATGCGAACCATATTCAAACAAAAGAGGCACCCAAGCATTTATTATCAGCGATATAGTAAACGCCCGCCCGGTAGTTTTACGTCGTGCTTTGCTTTCTTTGTCAAAATGATAATGATTATCCCAATAGTCCGATGCCTCCACATCCAATAGCGACATCACATCATCATAGTTTTTAGCTTCCAAAAGTTTTGAGAATAAGTTTTTGGAACGTGCTATTAGCAATGCGAACTGACTAATTCTCAAAGTAGGAAAGCTCGAAGGACGCAAACGGAAAAACTTCCACAAATAGCCCTCTATTGGAGTTAGATTATAAGCCTTGCGAAGATACTCGTATTCTTGCTTCAAAGCCAAAGGATATTGGTCTGCAAAATCGGCTTCCAACATTCCGGCTTGACCAAACATAAGAGCCTCTATCTGAAAAGGCGAAGTACGTACCTTGGCATACAAGTTTAATGGTATCGACTTGGCAAGCAATTCGAAAGGTAAGGCATTTACTTTACCACCAAAATAGCGGGCAAATATACGATAACAACATTCTTCCCACGAGTTTTTGGTTTCGGCCAACATATCTTTTACGTCTTTCGACTTTCGTTCCAATCGTTCGGTGGCCATACGTTCCAAATAAGCAGAGATATAAAACTGACTTATATCCTTTAAATGTTCTATGCAAGGAATATTGGCAGACAACGAAGGCTGCAACAATTCTTGGTATCGCTCCCACACACCATCACGTATAAAATCTTTTATCTGCAAGGTAGGCAGAGTGTTCCCATTCTCGAGGAGCACCTCGCGGTCGTGGTCATACACCACATGCAACACCACATTGTTGTATTTTTTATCCAAATGATGCTTGTGCAGATACCAGTCCGACGACGATTTGTGAATCTCTACATTGCCTATCCACTGCATACTTCCCAAACGGATATGAGCATTAAAGAAGTCGGGACCGGCATCGCGATTATATTCACCTACACTATCTACCTCCACCTCAACGCCATCGGTAGTGATTAGACTATCTTTAAGCAATCGGTATTTCCACACGTAATGCAAAAAAGCTTCGTTCATAATCCTTTGGGGTATTACTTATTATCCACTGACAATGCCAATCTGAATCCATAGCCTTTGTATTCGTATTCTGGCTTTGCCGAATCGCGTGCCAACACACGGCAATCATTGGCATTGTTTACCCAACTTCCACCACGCAACACACGATAAGTTCCAAACTCAGCGCCTTGTGGGTCTACCTTTATCGAAGGGTCGTAGGGACCTTTCCAGTCGTTGCACCACTCGCCAACATTGCCGGTCATATCATAAAGTCCGAGTTCGTTGGGCTTCAAAGTCTTCACATCGTGGGTTTCCATACCCGAATTTTCGGCACACCAACCTACGTCGCTCACACTATTGCTGCCACTGAACTTGTCTTTCTTGCGATAGTTGCCCCCACGTGCAGCAAACTCCCACTCTGCCTCGGTGGGCAAACGGAAGTTCATTCCCGTAAGTTCGTTAAGCTTTTGCAGAAACACCTGTACATCTTTCCAACTTACCTGTTCCACAGGACGATTGTCGCCCACAAAATGACTTGGATTATTGCCCATAACCGCAGTCCACAAAGCCTGCGTTACCTCCGTTTCGGCTATACAAAAACTGCTTACCGTAACAATATGAGCAGGATATTCTTTCTTAAACTTCTCCTTGGCACGCCTCGACTTGTTGCCCATGGTAAAGTTACCTCCATCAACTTCAACCATCACAAATTCCACACCATTAACCGAATACGTACGATTTTGGCTCACTGCAATATCCATCATTCCCATCATTGCAGCAACAAAGATTATCAGACTTTTCTTGTAATTTATTATGTTTTTCATGTTATATGTATATATATATTGGTATAATATCATTTATAAGTTGTACCGCATATTTTTCTGTTCCTCATCGCCCTCCTATATCCTTGTAATATTCCGCATTAGTATTATAAAATCGGTCATTACCTTGTAGTTGCGGGCATATAGTAGGTTTAGGCGGTGGCCGTCGAGGTGCGACGAGCTTTGTGCCATATCGTTGGGCGAGAATATTCCTTTTTTTATGCGGGGCAAAGCCTGCTCGTCGGCTGATGTCTTGCAGTAGCCTACCCAACTGCGTTTGCCCATTGCCACATAGAGGCAGTTTGAATAGAAATGTTTCTTATTCTTTTGAAACCAAAACAATACGGGCGACAACAATATTATAAGCACTGCTGCCACGATATCGAATATACGTTTGTTGCGTTTGTTTTCGACAGTGGCTATGGTGTCGATACTTACGGTGTAGAGGTCTTCGGTGGAGTGTATGGTGTTAGTGCCTATAATAAACTGGCTTTCTTGAGGCACTATCTTATATTCCACGTTGGCGTTTTGCAAGTTAGCCATAAGGCTTATTATATCTTCGGTGGAAAGGTTTTTGCTACAAAATATCACCTCGTCTATCTTATAAAAGCGTATAAGCTCCATCAGTTGGTTGACATTGCCTATAAAATGCTTATCGTCGAAGCCTTCAGTGTAGTTGCTTACAAAGCCCACAAAGTCGGCATCTATACCTATCGATTTGAAGAGATTGGCCACACGGCCGGTTTCGTCCTTGTCGCCAACTATAAGGTAGGACTTCTTTTTGTCGGGGAAGAAGTTGTAGTTTTTGATATTCAGCAGATGAAGCACTCCCCTAAATCCTACTACCGATATTACTGCCCACGCCGAGCCCAACAAGATGAGTGCACGCGAATAGCGTTGGGTTTCGTCCAACAATGAATAGAACACCAGCAAAGCACATGTGCCCACAAAAAGACCTTTGCATATACGCCCAAGTTTGACCGGCTTGCGATAGCCTCCATATAGGAACACACACAGCAGCCAGATAAGTATATATATTGGTATTACCACATAAGTATATTCGGAAGGGTAATAGTTGATATTGTCGGCCTTGAAGGTTGCCCAAAGGTTTTTGATGCCCAAAAAGCCAAGATATATAAACACAAAGTCGAGCAAAGGTATGATAATGTTGCTCAAAGCCCTCTTTACGAATGCCAACGATGCCCTGAGCCATATAGCTATCTTTATAAAGAAAGTGAATATCTTGGCGTTGGACTGCGAAAGATGCTTTTGTGCAAATATCACCATGGCATTGTAGAAAGTATACACATAGTTCATGCTTCCTTTCTTGGTGCTTTCGCCTTTGTAGTGTATTATCCTTGCCGACGGCAGATAATAGTTTTTGTATCCTGCCAAAAGTATCCTATACGAAAAATCGATATCTTCGCCATACATAAAGAAAGTTTCGTCGAGCAAGCCGATTTTGTCCAACACCGTTTTTCGTATCATAAGATAAGCGCCGGGCAGTATCTCAATCTCGTTGGTTTCGTCCTCGCTCAAATGCCCAAGATAGTAGCGTGCTATGCGTTTCGACTTAGGAAACAAATGTATCAAACCCGATATTTTATAAAACGACACTTCGGGCGATGGAAATCCTCTCTTGCTTTCGGGCAGATAGCGTCCTTCGCCGTTTATCATCTTCACACCCAATCCACCACAGTCGGGGTGCGACTCCATAAAGTCGATACACTTGCGAAAAGTGTCCTTCTCCACCAAAGTGTCGGGGTTGAGCAGCAAAGCATATTCGCCCGTAATCTGCCGCAATGCCTGATTGTTGGCCTTCGAAAAGCCGGGATTGTCGCTATTGGCAATGAGGTGCACCTGCGGAAATTTTTCCCTAACCATGGACACCGACCCATCAACAGAGTTATTGTCCACCACCCACACTTCGGTATCGATACCTTCGGAGGCTTCGAACACCGAAACAAGGCATTGTTCCAAAAAAAACTTTACATTATAATTGACAATAACTATGCTTAGTTTCATATCTTTCTGTTGATTTATAATTAGTTTAGCTACTTATGCACCATTTGACTTGTTTTGCAAAGGTACTAAAACTTTTTCAATGCACGCATTCTTTTCTACAAAAAGGCTCTGCCTTGCCCATCATTGCAAGAGGGCAAAAGCCGAATTGGCATCTACACTTTGTTGTCTATAGCCCCCAAGGCTTATCCTGCGAAACCTCCGTCGGTGTTTTCTTCTTCGTCTTCGGGCTCCTCGCCGTCGGCAACGTCAGGCTCAGTGTTTGGCAAATAAATCCACTCTATATCGTCGGCGATAAGAGTGTTGATGCGTTTTCCCTTTTGGCTGCCTACTCCTGCTTTCATGGTTGGGCGAAACTGCACTTTGATGTTGGTTATTTGCTCTGCCGACACCTCTTCGGCAGTGCCGACACCCGTTTTCTTACATTCAAGAGTAAGGAAAAACGTGCCTATACCGTCCAATTTCACCGAATGACCTTCGGCCAAATAACGTGTCATCACGCTTGGGATTGCACTTAGCACCGCCATTACATCGATTTGACTTACGGTGCATTCTTTTTCGATGTCTTTAGCCAAACGCTTGGCATCGTAGCAGCTTACGCTTTTGGATACGGGTATCCACTGATCTGTAAGTTTAACATACTTTTTGTTATAAAACGCCATATCAAAATTGTTTTATGGGTTAATAAAATAAATTTCATACCATTTGAAGAGCGAAAATTCGAAGTTATTTTTCTTCAATCATAAACACTTGATTTTCAAACACTCCATTCTCCACTTCTTGACACTCCAATGTCAGCGTCTTGAGACTCCAATGTCAGCATCTTGAGACTCCAATGTCAGCGTCTTGAGACTCCAATGTCAGCGTCTTGAGATTGGAGTCTCAAGAAATGAAGACTGCAATGTCAACAAAAGAACCCTCCAAAGGTCTCCCAATAACGATGGAAAGTGCATTTTTAGTGTGTGGAATTTTTGTGAAAATTTCTTAAGGCAATTTCTAAAAATTGCTTTGCAGGTGATTTGCGGAATTTTCTTAGGAAGATTTCTACTTTCTTTTGATTGAGCATAGCGGGCTATGCGATTGAAAAAGAAATAGAAAGATTTCAAGAAAAAACGCAAAGCACGCAAAAGTTCCAAAAATAATATCTAAGCAGGGTAGAACGTGGAATTTTTAGAAGTTGCCTTAAGGCAAACAATTGATTTCGGTTCAATCCCAAAAAGCAATCGGTAGTGCGGTTTACAACCCATGTTGAACGAGCGAAACCCTATGCTTTGCAAGTGGCAAACAAGGGGGTTTGGAATACAAAGTTTGGCGGCAAAAATAATAATTGTTTATTTGCTTTTCCATTTAAAATATTATGCGTAACTTTGCAAATTATTATCACATAGGTTTAAAATATAGAAAACAGATATAGATTATGATTCACTACATTAATTCAGAACGTTTTACAATCGAACGTGTAAAGGAAATAATATCAAACAACATGCAGTTGGCACTTTCGGAAGATGCCACAAAACGCATAGAAAAATGCCGTGCTTACTTGGATAACAAAATGGAAACACAAAAAGAACCCATCTACGGTGTTACCACCGGATTTGGTTCGTTGTGCAACATTTCGGTAAGCAAAGAAGAATTGTCGCAATTGCAAAAGAACTTGGTTATGTCGCACGCCTGCGGTGTTGGCGACGAAGTGCCTCAAGACGTGGTACGCCTTATGTTGCTTATGAAGATACAATCGTTGTCGTATGGACATTCGGGAGTTCAATTGCAAACTGTTCAACGTTTGATCGACTTCTTCAATAATGGAGTATTTCCTGTGGTGTACCAACAAGGTTCGCTTGGTGCTTCGGGCGACTTGGCACCATTGGCACACCTTTGCCTGCCGCTATTGGGATTGGGCGAAGTTTACTACCAAGGCAAACGCTACGCTGCCGAAGAGATAAACAATAAATTTGGCTGGCAACCTATCGAACTACAAAGCAAAGAAGGTTTGGCATTGCTAAACGGAACACAATTCATGAGTGCTTTTGGCACATGGTGTTTGCTCAAAGCCAACAGATTGGTGAAATTGGCCGATATGATTATGTCGGTATCATTAGATGCTTTCGACGGACGAATAGAACCATTCTGCGACGAAGTTCACCTTGTACGCCCCCACAAAGGACAATTGGAAACAGCACGCAACATACGCAAATACACCGAAGGAAGCGAAATAATAAAACGTCGCAAAGAACACGTGCAAGACCCATATTCGTTCCGCTGCGTGCCACAAGTGCATGGTGCTACCAAAGATAGCGTAAACTACATAGCCTCTGTAATAGAAACCGAAATAAACAGTGCCACCGACAATCCAACCGTATTCCCCGACCAAGACATGGTGGTGAGTGCAGGCAACTTCCATGGACAACCATTGGCACTTGTATTGGACTTCTTGTCGATAGCCATCGCCGAATTGGGCAACATATCCGAACGCCGCACATATCAATTGATAGCCGGCAAACGCGGATTGCCACACTTCTTGGTGGCCAACCCCGGATTGAACAGCGGTTTTATGATACCACAATACACAGCCGCTTCTATAGTAAGCCAAACCAAACAACTATGCTCGCCGGCTTCGGTAGACTCTATCGAAAGCTCGCAAGGACAAGAAGACCACGTAAGCATGGGTGCCAACGCTGCTACCAAGTGCTACAAAGTAATGCAAAACGTAGAACGCGTATTGGCAATAGAATTGTTCAACGGAGCACAAGCATTGGAGTTCCGTCGTCCGCTTAAATCGTCGCCTTTCATCGAAAACTTTGTAGGCGAATATCGCAAAGTGGTTAACTTTGTAAGCAACGACGAAATAATGTATACTCATATACACAACTCGGTGAAGTTTATAAGCGAATACGCTTTATAAGATAATCACACACCACAGACACAAAAAGCAGGATATTGAAACAAAATATCCTGCTTTTTTTATAGGTACAAAAAAACCGGGCAGATTGCTCCACCCGGAAAGATATTGGGTACTTGTTTAATTTTCTATTTAATAATCTGCGTACCTGTAATGGTAATCTCAATCTTGACGGTTTTCACTTCGTCTTTCTTTATCATCTCATTCGATGTTTTCTTTATATCGGCTTTCGACATACCCGACACCGTTATTCTGCTTTCTTCTATTCCATTCTTTACAAAGAACTCTTTCACCGATTTTGCACGTTCCAACGAAGTTTCCATATCTGCATCTACATCAAAACCATAAGTGGTTACATATCCTTTTATATTGAACGACACTTCGGGGTGATTCATAAACTTTTGTACGTATATCATCAATATAGAGTCGCTCTCTTTCATCAACACAGTGCCTGCCTCTTCAAAATATATTTGCGAAATCTGAAACTTAACACCCTTTTCTATTCTATTCATATTTATTCTCAACACCGAGTCTTGACGGAATAAATTGGCATTGAAATCTCTATACACCGAAAAGTATCCATCTTTCTTTACATAAAGGGCATAATTGAAATTAGGCACCAACGAGAAATAACCACCCTTGTATGCATCATCTTTTATTAAAACACGATTATCGGTATTCTTTTCTATCAAAAGTATCTCGGCAGGCACGCTTTTCTTTTCTTTGGTGTCGTATATAATCACCTTTGGCTTTATCGATTCTACGTGTATACGAGCCTTTATCGAGTGGCCTTTGGCAGCATAGTTGGGTTGGTCCAACACTATATAATATACTTCACCAAGCTTTACATCAAAAGGAAGACAATAAGGGTCGGTAACCGTTTTGTCGATATACTTAGCTTTTCCTTTTTCCGATATACCTACACAACCTTTTGCTGCCGAATCGGGCAACGACAAGTTAGCTACTATAGGTTTAATCTTGTTGGATATAAGACTATTTGTAAAATATTGATTGGTGTATTTGTATACCATAAAATCATAATCATCTTTAGGGTCTACCGGAGTTATATCCAAATATAGCTTACCCGAATACGGAACCACAAAACGATACCACACAGTGTTGTGTTCTACTTCGAAAAGATGAGGATTTTTAGCATCGCGTTGTATTTCCATTATGCGTCCACCACCTTGCGGCGACTTTACGGGACCAAAAACTACATCGGGTTGAATGTCTATAGCAAACAAACAATCGTTGCTATTGTATGGCAAATCCATTTCCACTATAGGTTCTTTCTTGCTTTTCTTTTTTCCTTTTTTACCTTTCGAAGAGGTCTTGCCCTTAGTCGATTTGCCGGAAGTTTTCTTTCCTGTTTGTGTGGTTGTGGTCTTCTTGGTTTGTCCAAAAGTAGCGTTCACAACCGGCATCAACAATGCCAACATTACTACAAATATAATTAGTTTTTGCTTCATATTATATATCTTTATTAAGTGTTTAATGTAAACATTTCTCATTGCAAAAATAAAACATTTATCTGTATTATGAAAACTTTTTTGCATTTTTTTTACACATCTTTTTCTTCTTCATTATAAATCAAGCACTTTTATAGGGCATTTAGTAAACTAAAATATATCATTTTTATACAATATTGTCTCTTTACAGCATAAATAAATAGTTTTTTGAAGTAGGTTTGTCGACATTTATTTAGTAAACAATCCTAACAATGAAAGGATAATAACAACTTCTTTTTTTTCGCAGAGCGAACCAACGATATGTATTTTTGTTTTATATCCACATTAAATATAAACATAGATACAAAAGAAAATAATACTACTATGAAAAAGTTTTTAATCATTGCGACTGTAATTACAGTCTTTTTTACCGGGTGTTCTAATTACGAATTATTAAACAGTAGCGTATACAACCCTCAAAAGTTGGCATCGATAAAAACCTATCGCATAGCCAAACCCAAATCAGACCAACTACCTCCAAACATGAATATGACCGACTATAACAATATAGCAATGGCCATACGACAACAAATGAACATGAGAGGACTCAAAGAAGATTCCACTTCCAACAACTTGGTTAACTTTGGATTAACAATAAAAACGTCTATCGTTACCCAGTCCAACTACCCTCCTCCTCCACCCTATTGGTATGGTTTCGGAGGCTGGAATGCTTATTGGATGTATCCTCGATACGACTATCTTCCTGCATATTACGGCAATGTACAACTTGTGTCGGAAATACAAAAAAACGGGGTATTAACCATTGATATTGTAGACATCGTAGAACACACTTACCTATGGTCGGCATCGGTAGAAAACCTAGTAGATAATTCCAATCTTCAAATCATTCCATATTCCGAAGTGCAACCATTGGTAGCAACTGCTTTTAGCGAGTTTCCTATCCACATACCAAACACAAACCCAAAAGCAAGCCATAACCCATAACAATATATAAATCCCTTTGAAATTATCAATAATAAAAAAAATTGAGTACCTTACACAACAAATCTCACTTATTTGTGTTATTATGCGTGTGCTTACTATTTCAAAAATGTATTTTGGAGCCGTTCTTTTAATGGGAACGGCTCTTTTTTTTGTCAATAACACGAGTATACAACAACTAAATATCAAGCAAATAAATATCACATAAAAATTATTGGAATATTACTACAAGTCTAAAAAATATCACAATACCTAAGCGTATTGTTACCTAAATATATCCATTGTGTGTACTGCATGCGGGATTCGAACCCGCGATCCTCAGACTGAGAATCTGATGTCCTGGACCACTAGACGAATGCAGCATTTATATTTGAAAGTAATTTTTAGAGACTATTATCTATTCTCTGCAAAATACTTCAATTGTTCAACCATGGTATCCAATGCCGGTTTTATCTTACCTTTCACCATCATCAACATCATCGAGTTGCCTTCGATTTTAACCGATACCATAGTGTCTGTATATCCATTCTTTTCGGTCATCGATACTATCAACTGAAAAGGTAACGACGACGCTGTAGAGACATCGGGAGCTACAACCACTTTCGAATATGGTATCTTTTCAGCCATACGCAACTCTATTTGCATAAATCCACCCACTTTAAAAGAACAAGTATCCTCGGTAGATCTCCAACCATCAACCTGCGAAGGTATCAAACGGCTGAAATTATTAAAGTTGCTTACAAATTCGTATATCGACTTTGCTGTAGTATTTATTTCTACTTTCTTACTATCTATGTTCATATCAACAAACAACAATATTCGGATTGCATAAGTAACAATCCGAATATTGTTACTTTATATTATCCATTCATTCTTTCTTCGGACCACTTTTCGGGATTTTCTCTCCATTTTTCTAACGACTGCATAGCTGAAGGTTTTATATATTCTTCTTCCTTAGCCACTTCTATTAGCTTGTCGTAATTAGTTAATGTTTCGAGAGTTACTTCGGCTTGTTCGAAATTCTTTTTAGCCACTTCTAAGTTGTAACTAAATATAGCCACCATACCCTTTACATTACATCCCTTTTCACGAAGAGCATTTACTGCTATCAAGCTACTTTTTCCGGTGCTAACCAAGTCTTCGATTACCACTACCGATTGTCCAGACTTTATTTCGCCCTCTATTTGATTGGTCATACCATGTTTCTTTTCTTCCGAACGAACATATACAAAAGGTTTGCCAAGTTCTTGAGCCACTAACGCACCTTGTGCTATACCTCCGGTGGCTACTCCGGCTATAACATCAACATCACCAAACTGTTCTACAACAGCATCCACAAAACGCTGACGTATATATGTTCTTATCTCGGGATAAGAAAGAGTGATTCTATTGTCACAATATATCGGCGATTTTCGTCCCGATGCCCATGTAAATGGGTTTTCATCATTAAGTTTAACTGCTTTTATCTGTAGCAGAAACTTAGCTGTCATGTATGAGGTTTCTAAATCTTTCATGATGCAAAGTTACATTTTTTTTTTCAATCGTAGATATAAAAAAACACTTTTTTGAGTTATTTAGTTGTTAGTTTTGTGATACAAAACCTTTTATTTTTTTACAATTATTTTATTATGAAGACTTTTATCGTGTTTTATAAATTTAATTTTATTGCTTTCTGCACCGAAAAAAATCAAATTCCCGAAGCTGTTAAAGACAAAAAATATACTTTTTTGGATAACTTTTCGGACTTTTCGCCCCTTTTTGATTGCTTTTTTAACGAGGACAACAACCAAAACCTCGTAATTGTATGTAATAGAGGCATTCCGTATGCTATAAAGCAATGTTTGAAGCATTTTCGACTGATAAAGGCTGCCGGTGGCATAGTTCGCAATCCCGACAACAAATATCTACTTATATTACGCAACGGACGCTGGGATCTTCCCAAAGGCAAAGCCGAAACAGGCGAAACCATTGCCACTACTGCCTCTCGCGAAGTAGAAGAAGAAACAGGCGTGGGCAACCTTGTAAACGACCACCTTATATGTAAAACTTATCATGTATATAAAATGTTTGGCGAATGGATTTTAAAACAAACGTCGTGGTACAATATGCACACATCTACGCCTTCATCAACCCCAACCATACCGCAATGCGAAGAAGGAATAGAAGTGGCTGAATGGGTAAATAAAGACGAGGTAACAAAAAGATTGAGTTCCTCGTATGCCATGCTTGCATACTTGGCTGATGTGTGGCAACATTCCAACAAAAATTAAAACACTATAAAATATTTATATGCAATAACATCAGCACAACAACACAACGAATATATGAAACGAATATTGGTGATACAAACGGCATCGATTGGTGATGTAATATTGGCAACCGCAGTAATTGAAAAACTACACTCTCATTACCCCGAAGCCAAAATAGACTACTTGATAAAGAAAGGAAACGAAGGTTTGTTTAAAGAACATCCTTTCCTAAATAAAATATTGATTTGGGACAAGAAGGTAAACAAAACCAAAAATCTGTTCAAATTGCTACTATCCATCAGAAAAACGAAATACGACTTGGTGGTAAATATACAACGTTTCTTTTCATCGGGAATACTTACAGCACTATCGGGTGCCAAAACAACAGTAGGATTCAAAAAGAACCCATTATCCATATTCTTTACCCGCTGCTATCCACACGGCTTAGGCACTAAGGGTAGCAATTATTTACACGAAGTACAACGCAACCAAACACTTATAACTCAGATTACCAATACAGAATATTCTAAACCAAGACTTTACCCCTCTACAACCGACTACGATAGCATACAGGAATATACTCACTGCCAATATGTATGTGTAGCTCCCGCATCGCTATGGTATACAAAACAATACCCTATGGAACAATGGCACAAAATGCTCAACGCCACAATATCTACCAATAGTGCCATATATCTTATAGGAGGGCCTGCCGACACCGAATTATGCAATCAAATAATAGCTCACTTGCCACACCACCACACCATCAACTTTGCCGGAAAATTATCGCTACTACAAAGTGCCGCATTAATGAAATCGGCAACTATGAACTATGTATGCGACTCATCGCCAATGCACCTATGCTCAAGTGTTGATGCACCGGTATCGGCAATATTCTGTTCTACAATACCGGAATTTGGGTTCGGACCACTATCTACCAATAGCAGAATAATACAAACTTCGAAAGACCTACCATGTCGCCCCTGCGGACTACACGGACACAAACAATGCCCCAATGGGAATTTTGAATGTGCTTATTCAATAAAATTTCCAAAAGGATGATTGTTAACTATTTAAATAATCGTCAATACCTCTCGATTTTTCCTCGCGAGGGCGTACAAATTTCCTCACGAGGAAAATTTTGCAACATCGCGTAGTTGCACAAACAACGTCGCGAGGAAAATTCTATAGCTTTATTACGCAGAAAATTTATCATCTTCAAAACAATAAAGTCGTAAAATAGTAGTTATATTCAGACTTACGATTATTGATTGTGTTTAATACTATTATATACAATATACACTATTGCGAAGACAAAAATATGCAAATGATGACAATCGGCAACATAGCCGTGGGAATATTATTATTGATAACCGTTATAGTAGCCGCCATAGGTCTATTTAGCAGAAAACAAAAGAACAACCGAAAGAAACTTTTGTGGGTGGCATTTTTTATTCTTATAGTGTCAAGCCTGACATCGGCATATTTTGTTTCAATCAGTCAATAGAAGATATTTATAAAACAATGAAAATGGAAAACATACGAGAACAATTTGATATTTTGAATAGTACTGTTTATGGCAAGCCATTAGTATATTTCGACAATGCGGCCACCACTCAAAAACCACGTAGTGTGGTAGATACCCTAACACGATACTATACCACCCTCAACAGCAACATACACCGCGGTGCTCACTTCCTAAGCACCACCGCTACCGAAGCCTACGAACAATGCAGACGCAAAGTACAATCGTTTATCAATGCCAAACACCCACACGAAATAGTGTTTACCCGTGGCACTACCGAAAGCATCAACTTGGTAGCCTCATCGTTTGGTAAACGTTTTTTAAACCCGGACGACGAAATAATTATATCGGGTATGGAACACCACTCCAACATAGTGCCTTGGCAATTGGCGTGCCAAGACAAAGGTGCTAAACTAAAAGTAATACCATTCTCCGACCAAGGAGTACTTGACATCGAAGCCTTTAAACAGCTAGTGAACGAACACACCAAACTAGTTGCCGTAAACCATGTTTCCAATACCTTAGGTAGCATCAACCCCATAAAAGAGATAGTGAAATATGCCCACAGCCACAATATTCCGGTACTTATAGATGGAGCACAAGGCATATCACACATAAGAGTGGACGTACAAGATATAGATTGCGACTTTTATTGCTTTTCGGGTCACAAGATGTATGCCCCTATGGGCGTAGGCGTACTTTATGGCAAAGAAAACATACTAAACGAACTACCACCCTATCAAGGTGGTGGCGAAATGATAAAAGACGTTTCCTTCGAAAAGACCACCTACAACGAATTGCCATTCAAATTCGAAGCCGGCACACCATCGGTGGGCGATGTATTGGGACTTGACGCCGCTATAGATTTTATGAACACAGTAGGCATCAATAATATAGCACAACACGAAGATATGCTTCTAAAATACGCCATGCAACAAATGGAACAAATAGAAGGCATACGATTTATAGGCACATCGCCACAGAAAACATCTGTAATATCGTTTTTGCTAGGCTCATCGCACCCCTACGATGTAGGCACATTGCTCGACAAACTTGGCATAGCCGTACGCACAGGGCATCACTGCACACAACCCATAATGGAACGATATGGCATACCTGGCACTGTAAGAGCATCGTTTGCAGTATACAATACCACTCAAGAAATAGACATATTTGTGAATGCTTTAAAAAGAATAGCACCAATGCTTATGTAACAAACAAAAACAATTAATACGATATATCATGAAAAACAAAATATTAAAACGAATAAGCCTTGCCAGCATAGCAATACTAAGCCTTACAACACTGTTTGTAGCATGCAATAAAACATACGTCGAAGAAACATATTCTGGCAAAGTAATAGGCATGGAACTATGCAATACTCGCACAAACGGATACCTTATAGCCCTAAAAACGCCTAAAGATATTGGGGATACTATGACCATCGAAAAGAAATTTTACGAAAATGTAGTGATAGGTTACGAAGCACCCGAAATGCTAAAAGCCGACCAAGAAATATCGGGAGTGATGTACAAAACAAAAGGATATGCCAATATCAATTGTATGATGTTCGACACCAGAAATCTACAAGAAATAATAATACTAAGTGTGGAAGAGTAACTAGCAGAGATGAGTTTTACATATTCCGCTAATACTCTCAACAATGAAAGGTCGCAGACAAACTGCGACCTTTCTTTTTCTAATCAGCAAAGCCTACTTGCAAAAAATAATTATTAATTTCCTCCATAAATGAAGAATTAATAATTGAATCTTCAACCCACAAAAACTCATCTTCTTCTGCTAAAACTACCTAAATACTTGTAGTCCTAAAAGACAATCAATGAGGGTAAAAAACAAAAAAAAAAACGAGGAAAATATAAATAAAAATTGAAATATAAAGCAATCGAAAAAAATATATTCAAAAGATTCAAGCTTGATATTAAAGCACATATGTATAAGAATAAAAAAAATAATAAGGAAATAGCTTATAATTGAAAAAAAAATAGTAATTTTGCAAACTCAAATTAATACAATAAAATATATAAATAGATTATGGTAAAACAATACGAAACCGTTTTCATTATGACTCCCGTTTTATCTGACGAACAGATGAAGGAAACGGTGAAGAAGTATCACGACTTCTTAGAATCAAAAGGTGCAGAAATCATCTTTTCGAACAATTGGGGCATGAAAAAGTTGGCTTACCCCATCAAGAAAAAAACAACAGGATTCTATTATTTGATAGAATTTAAGGCAGAAGGTAGCGTAATAGCAGAATTAGAAACTGCATACAAACGCGACGAACGTTTATTACGTTTCCTTACAGTATCGTTGGATAAATATGCAGTAGCATACAACGAAAAGAAACGTGTTGCTAAAAAAGAACAAAATGTTGAAAAGTAAAAACTAATTGAAAGATGGCTAACGAAACAGAAATAAAATATTTGACCCCGATTGCTGTTGAAACACAACGCAAGAAATATTGTAGATTCAAAAAATTAGGAATCAAATACATTGATTATAAAGATGCTGACTTCCTTTTGAAGTTTGTAAACGAACAAGGTAAAATTCTTCCTAGAAGAATAACCGGTACTTCGAATAAATATCAAAAGAAAGTATCTCAAGCTGTTAAAAGAGCTCGCCATTTGGCTTTGATGCCATACGTAGCTGACTGTCTTAAATAATAATAGGAGGAAGAAATAGATGGAAGTAATTTTAAAACAAGACGTTCTTAACTTAGGTTATAAAGATGATGTAGTAACTGTAAAAAATGGTTACGCAAATAATTATCTTCTTCCAATGGGATATGCTGTAATGGCAACTCCTGCAAACAAGAAGATTCACGAAGAAAATATGCGTCAACGTGCGTACAAAGAAGAAAAAATACGCAAAGAAGCAGAAGTTCTTCAAGCTGCATTGCAAGGAAAATCGGTACGTGTTGCTGCCAAAGCCGGTGCTAATGGTCAAATTTTTGGTTCGGTAAACAATATCCAAGTTGCTGAAGCATTAAAAGAACAACACAACTATGACATTGATCGTCGTAAAATTCTTGTTGATGGATTGAAAATAAAAGAAGTAGGCACTTACGCTGTTGTGGTTAATATCCACAAAGATATTAAAGCTGAAATTAACGTTGAAGTATTTGCTGAATAGCAATACTGAATATTTTCTTTTTCATAGTACAATTTTTTAGGTTGGGCTCTCAATTAATCTTGGGAGCCTTTTTTTTGTATTGTTTTTTTTTTGAAGATATAGGAACATTAATTGAAGCAATAGAAATTATTCTTGCATTATAAAAAATATTCTGACATTATGTCAGTTTATTTTTGTATCTTTGCAACATAATAGGCACCATCTATTATCAAGCATTGTATTTATAAACAAGAGATTACAGAAATATTACATAATGATAGACATTCAAAACATAAAAAACCGATATAGTATAATAGGCAACAATTTGGAGCTGAACCATTCGTTGTCAGTAGCCGTACAAGTGGCAACTAACGATTTGAGTGTGTTGATAACCGGCGAAAGTGGCGTGGGTAAAGATGTGTTTTCAAAAATAATACACGAAAACAGTTCTCGAAAACATAAGAACCTTGTGGCGGTCAACTGCGGTGCCATACCTGAAGGCACTATAGAAAGTGAACTTTTCGGACATGTTAAAGGTGCATTTACAAGTGCCGACAAAGATAGAAAAGGGTATTTTGAAATGGCTGATGGTGGCACTATATTTTTGGACGAGATAGGCGAACTGCCGTTGGCAATGCAAGCCAAACTACTAAGAGTATTGCAGAGTGGCGAAATGATGCGTGTAGGTTCGTCAGAAACAAAGAAAGTGAATGTAAGAGTGGTAGCCGCCACTAATATGGATATTACAAAGGCAATAAAAGAGGGCAAATTCCGCACAGATTTGTACTATCGTTTAAATCAAATACCAATATACCTACCACCGCTTCGCGAACGCAAAGAGGATATAGAACTACTTTTTAGAAAATTTGCTTCCGACATTGCCGACACCTACAAAATGAAACCACTGAAACTGACCGAAAGTGGAAAAGAATACTTCATCAACTACCCATGGTATGGCAACATTCGCGAACTAAAAAACATAACCGAACAAATATCCATAATAGAAAAGGAAAGAGAAATAACCGACGAAATAGCGATGAAATACTTGCAGTATAGTCACGAAAGCAAACTACCTGCTCTATATCAACACCATGAGGTAAGCCAAACAACAAACACTATAACAGATAGAGAACTACTGCTGAAGGCACTATCGATGGGACAAATGATAAGCGAGATGCGAAACGAGATAAACGAGCTAAAGAAAACACTGGCAGCACTTATGCAATCGGGCATAAAAATAAACAGCACACAACTGCCTACCAACACCACACAAAACATACATGACGAAGCTATTTATGATGTAGAAGAAAACGATGTATCTTATACTCACGCTCATTATCACGACAACGACTATCCCAATACTGCCGAAAAAGAAATTGAAGAAGATGAATTTGTCGACACAGAAATAATATACGACGAGCCTCTGGCACTCGAAGAACGCGAAAAGAATGCCATACGCAAAGCACTGGAAAAACACAACGGCAATCGTAAAAACGCTGCTATGGAACTACACATATCGGAACGAACTCTGTATCGCAAACTAAGAGAATACGGAATACAATAATGACTATGGCAACACAGCTCTCTTTTAATATAAACGTACCAACATCAAAAAGCTTATCAAATCGATGGTTGGTACTGAACTACTTATGCAACAATTCTCTAAAACTACACAACATCTCTGCTGCCGATGACACTATACTTATGCAAACATTGCTGGAACAACTACGAAAAGGAGACAATAATACTTTTGACTGCAAAAATGCCGGCACAGTAGCACGATTTCTTACAACCTTGCTATCCATACATGATGGAAAAGATTTTGTAATAACGGGCGACGAACGAATGCAAAACCGCCCCATCAAACCCTTAATAAACGCACTCCTACAAATAGGTGCCGACATATCGTATGTAAACACCGAAGGGCACTTCCCTATAAAAATAAAAGGAAAAAGAATAACAGCCAACTCCATTTCTATATCAGCCAATATCAGTAGCCAATTTGTTTCGGCACTTATGCTTATAGCTCCTTTTCTGCCTCAAGGATTGACCATTGAAATGAAAGGCAAAATAGTTTCGCAAGCCTATATAGTGATGACACAAAGAGTATTGCAACAAGCCGGAATAGAAGTAGTGTGGATTGAAAACAAGATACACATACCTAATTCCTCCATAAAGCCACAAAGCATTGTGATAGAAAAAGATTGGTCGTCGGCATCGTACTTATACAATTGGATATTATTTATGGCTCAAAAAGAGTATGAGTTTTATATCGAAGGATTGTTTAAAGACTCGTGTCAGGGCGACAAAGTGGTGGCTGAACTATACGAACCATTGGGAGTGTCCACCACCTACACTGCCTCAGGTATAATATTAAAGACAGGAAAACGAACAGCAAAATCTTTCGCTTACAATTTCAAATCTTGCCCCGATTTGGCACCAACGCTGGCAGTGGCATGTGCAGGATTAGGCATACCGGCAACACTATCGGGATTAGACACCTTGCCTTACAAAGAAACAAACCGAATAGAAGCCTTGACATCAGAACTAAAAAAAATGAATATCGACGTTTCGCATAATTCCACTTCGCTGTCAATAAAAGCGGGCAAAGCAAAGATAACCCAACCTATATGCACCTACAACGACCATCGAATGGCAATGGCTTTTGCCTCACTACAAGCCTTTGACAACAGCATAATAATAGAAAAACCCGAAGTAGTGAACAAATCTTTTCCCGAATATTGGCAAGAAATTTCGAGTTTTATAACACATAAGGAATAAAAAATAAATCTATTTTGTTGTTGTTTTAAATAATTTATGTATCTTTGCCAAGAATTAGAATGCGATATATGATTGCTTTTAACACTCATATATACGTACAAAACAAATAATTAGAATACAAATTTCAAAATTTTACAAGATGAAAAAAATAAGTTTACTATTGTGTGCTTTAGCACTTGCCGGCATCAGTTATGCACAATCTTTTAACTTTGGATTGAAAGCCGGTCTATCATTAAGCGATTTATCGTACAACCAAGAATCGGGTATCAGTGCCAAGGCAAATCCCGGATTTAGTGTAGGAGCGTTTGCCCGTGTGTATATCGGCGACAAATTTTATATACAACCCGAAGTGGCATATTCATTCTCGAAAATAGAATTTGACGTAAATACCGAAAACCTTATCCAAGGTACGGTTGTAGACGAAAACACTAAAATCTTCAACGAAAGCCGTCAAGGTGTTTCGATACCTGTGTTGTTTGGCTACAGATTGTTGAATCTTAAAGTTGCCAACTTACGAGTGTTTGCCGGTCCCGAATTTATGATCAGCACTTCCGATTTCGAAGAGTTGACAAAGAATGTTGAAGGGTTCGAATCTAAACCTTTCGGTGTTTCGGGTATGGCAGGTATAGGTGTTGACGCTCTTATGTTAAGCCTTGATGTGCGTTATGCATATCCTTTTACCAACGATTTTGTGATCGGTGACCAAAAAAGCAACTTCCAAGGTTGGGTAGTGTCGCTTGCTTGGAAAATATTCTAAGAATAATCGAATAATAATAAATAAAAAGACATTCGACGCACATCGGATGTCTTTTTATTTTCGAAAAAAATGACACAACACTTGTACAAAACAATATAATTGTATACCTTTGCACTTTCAAAACAAACAACCACAAACATGAAAATAGGTCTCTTTGGAAAGAAATACGACGCTGAAACTCAAAAATATCTGCAACTTTTGGTAGAGATATTAGAACAAAATAATATCGAAATATTTGTATTGGACACCTACTATTCCATTATTTCGGAATACATAATCTTTGCCAAACAGCCCAAACTATTGCTCAACGACCGTTTGCAACCCGGCGAAATAGACTTTTTGTTTTCGATAGGTGGCGATGGCACATTGCTAAGCTCGGTAAGCGTAATACAAAACTCCAATATTCCGGTATTGGGTGTAAATATGGGGCATTTGGGTTTTCTTACAAGCATAAACCCCAATAATATAAAAGGCTTTGTTGCCGAATTTATTGCCGGCAACTACAATATCGAAGACCATTCGTTGCTACATGTCGAAATGATTCAAAATCGCGAAACCACCCATAGCTTTGTAATGAACGAAGTATCGATACACCGCCAAAACAACTCCTCGATGTTATCTAGCAACGTATATATCAACGACGAGATATTGGCCACCTACAATGGCGACGGACTTATAGTGGCCACACCCACAGGGTCTACAGCATATTCGCTAAGCTGTGGCGGTCCCATACTAACCCCCGACTCGCACTGCTTTGTAATAACACCAATAGCAGTACACACACTTACACTACGCCCTCTTATTATTCCCGAAACATCGAAAATACGTTTGGTAACATGCAACAAAGACCAACAGATGTATGTGGGACGCGACAGCCAAATGGAACTCATGAACAGCGACCGCGAAATACTATTATACAAAGAAAACTTTTCGATAAAACTTATACGTATGAAAAGCAAAGGTTTCTATAGTGCCATACGCGAAAAACTTATGTGGGGTGCAAATTGCGTAAACAGATAGTTTGAACATTGGCTTTTGGCTTGCGACACCTAAAGATAGCTAAAAGCCAATGTTTGTTACTACCCTATAATCGGCAATAAATACTTAGCTATAATATATCCTCCACCCACAAGCCACACATATAATATGGTTGCCAAATAAAATGGTTTAGCTCCGGCTTTGCGGAATTTATTGAAACCGGTATCGGTGCCTAATGCCGTCATAGCCATAGTGAGCAAAAAGGTATCGAAAGTGTTTATCGATGACTGCACAGTGTTCATAACCTCAGCCGAAACAAACATTTGCAATACCGAATTAATGCCTATCACCACCAAAAACAATAGTGCAAACCATGGTATTGTTATTTTTGTTTTATCTGCTGTTTGTTGTTTTCTCAACAAAATGTAACTCATTATCAGCAGTACCGGTGCTAAAAGTATTACCCTTATCATCTTGGTTATGGTAGCATTGTCGGCAATCCCCAACAAGCCATCAGGGTCCATGGCGTTGCCGGCTCCCACCACATGAGCCACCTCATGCAATGTACTACCGGTGTATATAGCCATTTGGCTTGCAGACAAATCAAACAAACCCAAGCGATATAATATAGGGTATACAAACATTGACAATGTACCAAATATCACCACAGTGGTAACGGCAATGGTGGTTTTGTGCGACTCGGCTTTCACCACCGGTTCGGCACCAAGCACAGCAGCGGCACCGCAAATGGCACTACCCACCGAAGTAAGCAACGTAGTATCTTTGTCCAACTTAATAACACGCCCCACCACTATACCCAAAAGCAGTGTACCGGACACTATAATACAATCGGCAGCTACTGCCGGAAGTCCTATCTGTGCCACCTGCTGGAAAGTAAGACGAAAACCATATAGTATAATACCTAATCGCAATATCTGTTTGGAACAAAACTTTATGCCCGGCACCCAGCTTTCGGGCAAACGACTACGAAAAGTATTGGCATATACCATACCCAACAGCAATCCAACTATAAGCGGACTAAGCGACAACTGCTTTACAAAGTCCAAACGAGCAATAAAAAATGCCGAAATAGCAAATGCCATCACAAGCAACACTCCATACAAAGAGCCGATATTTATCTTTTTAATCATATCTATCAATACTTTTTATTATTTTGCAAAGGTACATATTTATTTCTATTATTACTATGAAATGCTGATAAATAAATCAAAAGCATTCTTTTTCATAAATATACGCTAGCTATAATTTCATATAACAATACGCACATCTATGGATACGCCCGATTCCTTTTCCGGCATAATTCCACGTTTCAGAGAGTCCATCAGCTGCATTATTTGCGTGGGCGATATTGGCTTTTCACTTTTTATCGTTACTGTTTCGTAGCCTTGTTTGCCCAATATTATTGTCACCCTCTCAGTGCTATAAACGTTGAAACTGCCGGCAATACCGTTGTACAATCCATTGCGGATGGTTTTGATCTCAAAGTCCGCAACATCGCCTCGACGTGGCAAATCCTTGACCGGCATGTGTATACACCCCGTGCTATCGGTGGTAAGCTCCAATGCCGACTGGGTTTCAGAGCCTTTGAAAAAAACGGTGCAAACAACAGGTGAATGGTTGTTGGAGTTTAAAACACGAATAGCTACAGCTTCATTCTCTTCTATTTGCTTGATGGTTTTATGCATATCAGCAGTGTCTATACTATCCATTGTTTGGGCTTCGGTGTAGTAATACGAGGTTTCCGACAACACATTTACCACTTCGTATTCCTGTCCATACAACACTGCCGAAAACGTTGCAAAAACCAATAATATCATTATACGTTTCATCATAAGTTCAATTCTTTTATTATAAGTTACGTTTTTTCATTGGATTTTTACATTGGTATAAAGAAAGATATAGTACTAAATATTGGTGCCAAAAAATAATGTGAAATTCTCCTGAAACCACCACAACTTATACACCATTCATACTTAATGTTTTTCATAGAAAAGACCTCATTATTTATCGTCAAATCGTAAGAAACAAATAAAACCTTTGGCATCCTTTTTTTGTTTTTACTCACCTTTTCAATATCCAAACTCGGCCAAATATGCTTCTTTGGCGAATAATCACCATCCAAAATAAAAGTATATGGAAGCGTATCTACTTCTCCCGATTCTTTTTTGTACTTCCCATTTTCATTAAAAAACAAATTCCAACCTGTAGTTGCTTGTAAAGTATCACCATTTCCATCGGTTATCACAAAACCATTTAATATAATAGTATCGGCTGAATAGCTCTGCTTTTCTCTCAAAAAAGTTTCTATCTCTATTTCATAATGTATATCCTTCCCAACAAATACTGTTTTTATATTAGTTGAAGAATAATCCAAATCACTATTTACCAATAAGCTATCTGATGATAAAAATCTTGTATCATCCCCATAAGCCGAAGAATACCCATAATTATTAAATGGCTCTGATTTCAATTCATACAAATAGGAACAATAGCCACAGCTTTCGAAAAGTAAAGCAATTAATACGCAAAGACAGAAATTTGCGAATCGAAAATATTTAGTTTTTGACCTCATATCATTACATTTTTGATTTTGCAAAGGTACATATTTATTTCGACATATACAAATAAGTAGCCTCTCTGTTTTATAAGCGAGTGCAGGGCATAGATTTTGACAGTCTTCCGAAGAGGTGGTTGCCCGTGTGCTATTATGGTGGTTGCCGTTGTTCGAAAAGGGTGGTTGACCGCGTGCTGTAATGGTGGTTCGCAAATGCCATCTGCGACCATCGCAAATGCCATCTGCAAGGGTCGCAAATGCCATTTGCACATATTGCAAATGGCATTTGCAAACCACCTTTTCAGCACAACGCCAACCACCCTTTCAGCACAGCGGCAACCATGATTTCGGAACACAATACAAATATCAATGACAACCAAGAAATTACATTTTCATAGTAGAGCATGAAATTTTCCTCACGAGGTTGTTGAATTTTCCTCACGAGGTTGTTTGTGCTACATCGCGACGTTGTTCTATCGGCATCGGGAGGGAAAAAACATAACAGGCACCACCTCTCATAAAACAATACATCTAACAGCAAATATATAATAGCATACATATTATACATAATACTTTAGTTAACAAACATTTAAAAGAAAACATATCAAACTTCCTGTTTTTGAGTTTTTCACCCCTCAAAATAGGTATTTCCAACACACAAAGCAGAGTTATACTCCACTCAAAAAGGCATTATAAACATCAGATATACAGCAAAAAGTAAAAAAAAGTTGGTAGATATAAAAAAAAGTTGTACCTTTGCACCCGCAAAAGAGGCACAAAAGAGTGCCGAACACCAAGCGGAAATAGCTCAGTTGGTAGAGCACGACCTTGCCAAGGTCGGGGTCGCGAGTTCGAGTCTCGTTTTCCGCTCCAAAGAAGACAGGTAGAAAGAAGGCAAATACATTGTCTTCTTTTTTTTTGACATAACTCCTATACGTTGTGCTATATAACAATAAGCTCCGATGGTGGAAAAAGCAATAAATAACAAAAAAAAACGTTATCCCTTGCAAACATAATATATCAAAGAAAATGGAAAAAGCATTGGCTCAACAAAGGATTAATGAACTAACCGAACTTATAGAACATTATAATTATGAGTATTACATCAACGACACCTCGCTAATATCAGACCAAGATTTCGACCTCTTGCTTAGCGAGCTTATAGGTTTGGAAAATGAATTTCCGGAATATGCCTCACCTGTATCGCCCACCAAACGTGTGGGAGGCAACATAAACAAAAACTTCCAACAAGTTGTGCACCGATACCCTATGCTGTCGTTGAGCAACACTTATTCCATCGAAGAAGTAAGAGAATTTGACACCCGCATACGCAAACTCCTCGACGGCAAGCCGTTCAGCTACACCTGCGAACTAAAATACGATGGTGTGGCAGTGGGCATAACCTACAAAAACGGCATACTATACCAAGCCGTAACACGAGGCAACGGCATCGAAGGCGACGACATTACCGACAACATAAAAACCATACGCACCATACCACTAAAACTCAAAGGCAACTATCCCGACGACTTTGAAGTGCGTGGCGAAGTGATATTTCCTTGGGCAGCCTTCGACGACTTTAACCAACAACGCATAGCCAACGGCGACGACCCTATGGCCAACCCACGCAATGCCGCTTCGGGAAGCCTTAAACTACAAGACCCCAAAGAGGTGGCCAAACGCAAGTTGGACTTTTGTTTTTACTTTTTTATGGGCGATAATTTGGGCACTTCTACCCACTACAACCGTATGCTCGAAGCCGAAAGTTGGGGATTCAAACGCCCTCAAACCATCGAAAGGTGCAAAAATATCGACGATATACAACGTTTTATAGAACATTGGGACAAGCACCGCTCGGAGCTACCCTACGCCACCGACGGCATAGTGATAAAAGTGAACGAAACCGAACTATGGGACGAATTGGGAATGACAGCCAAGTCGCCACGCTGGGCCATAGCCTACAAGTTTAAAGCCGAAAGAGTATCTACCCGGCTCAACAGCGTGGACTTTCAGGTGGGACGCACAGGCATCATCACCCCGGTGGCCAATCTGGAACCGGTGTGGCTTGGCGGCACCACAGTAAGGCGTGCCACACTAA
Organism: Bacteroidales bacterium; assembly: GCA_017522255.1. Lineage (GTDB taxonomy): Bacteria > Bacteroidota > Bacteroidia > Bacteroidales > P3 > HGM05376. Next base: position 62,056 of record JAFWZP010000031.1, read on the forward strand.
ACAACGCCGACTTTATACAAAAAATGGACATCAGAATAGGCGACCACGTGTTTGTGGAAAAAGGTGGCGAGATAATACCCAAGATAGTGGGCGTTGACAACGCCAAGCGCCAAGCCGACAGCCTTCCGTTCGAATACCTCACCCACTGCCCCATTTGCGGCACCACGCTGATACGCAACGAAGGCGAAAGCGGATACTATTGCCCCAACGAAGACGGTTGCACACCACAGCAGTTAGGCAAACTCGAACACTTTGTGAGCCGAAAAGCAATGAATATAGACACCATAGGCAGCGAACGCCTTGCCATGTTGTTCGAAAAAGGACTTGTACGCACCCCTGCCGACCTCTACGACCTAAGCAAAGAACAATTGGTGGGACTGGAATGGGCAGGCGAAAACAAAAAACGGACATCGATACAAGAGAAAAGTGCCGACAATATAATGGAAGCCTTAGAGCTATCGAAGCAAGTACCTTTCGAACGCGTGCTTTACGCATTAGGAATACGCTTTGTGGGCGAAGTGGGAGCCAAAAAGCTTGCACGATACTTTAAAAACATCGACGCACTGTCGCAGTCGAACATAATGGAGCTGGCTATGGTGGAAGACGTGGGCGAAAAAACAGCCATAACGATATTCGACTTTTTCAACAATTTAAAACACTTAGAACAAATAGTACGCCTCCGAAAAGCAGGTCTCCAATTCGAAATACACGAAGAAAAAGTATCCAACAAACTGGAAGGACTATCGTTTGTGGTAAGCGGAGTATTCAGCACCTTTTCGCGAGACGGCATAAAACAACATATCGAGCAACATGGAGGCAAAGTGGTAAGCTCTATTTCGTCGAAAACATCGTATGTGATAGCAGGCGAAAAAATGGGTCCTGAAAAGCTAAAGAAAGCCGAAAAGTTAGGTATTCCAATTATCGACGAAACCAAATATCTGGAAATGTGCAACTAAGAAACGTTAAAAAAAACATTTGTGCAGTACAAAAAAAAATTGTATCTTTGCACCCGCATTTAAGAAAAAAAATATAGATAACAATGAAAAAAGTAATTACAGCGACATTGATATTGACAATGTCTGTTTTGAACCTGATTGCGGTTAACGCATATCCACATTTAGTATCATTTACCCAACCCGACAACAACATCGTATCAATATATATCAAAGGCGATGAAAAAGTCCATTGGATGGAAAGCGAAGATGGCTATTCGCTACTATACAACAACAATGGCTATTTGGTATATGCCATGCAAAACGAAAAAGGCGAGATGGTGCCCTCCAACATAGTGGCACGCAACCAAGCCTCACGCACAGCCGAAGCCAAAGCCTTTTTGGCCAACACTCCAAAATATTTGCGATACACCAAAAGCCAAATCAACGATATGACACAGATATGGCAAATGGTGGACAACCAAAAGCAAAAAGGCACTAATGTTACCACCGGCGAAGTTCGATTGCTGCTTATACTCATGCAATTTACCGACCGCACAATGGTGCGTAGCAAAAACGATTTTACCAATCTTTTTAATCAAGTAAACTATAGTGCCAACGGAGCTACGGGCAGTGTACACGACTTCTATTATGCCAACTCCTACGGCAAGTTATCGCTCACCTTTGATGTGGTAGGCCCCTACACCACCAACCGCGAAACAGCATACTATGGCAACCGCAACGGTGGCTATCAAGCCTTTGCCAAAGAAGCCATAAATGCTGCCGCCCCCGATGTAGACTACTCTGACTACGACAACAACGGCGATGGCGAAATGGACGGGCTACATATAATATTCGCCGGCTTTGGCGAAGAGTCTACCGGCAATGCCGACCTTATATGGTCGCACAAAAGTGTGATATCGCCAGCCTTACGCCACGATGGTATCAATATTACAAAATATTCTTGCTCGCCTGAATTGCGAGGCTCGTCGGGCAGCAACATCACACGCATAGGTGTTGTATGCCACGAACTTGGACACGTGTTTGGAGCTCCCGACTTTTACGACACCGACTATGACGAATCGGGAGGCGACTTTCCCGGCACAGGCGAATGGGATCTTATGGGCAGCGGCAACTGGAACGACAACGGTGTGAACCCCGCTCACCACAACCCTTATACCAAGATATACATATACGGTTGGGCCGAAGCCATAGACTTAGACTCGTCGTCGCGTTCGGTAGTGATGCCAAGCTCGTCGAGCTCACCCAACTCTTTTTATAGATACAACACCACCACACAAAACGAATTCTTCTTATTGGAAAACCGCCAACAAGAAAACTTTGATGCCGGAACGCCGGGCAAAGGAATGATTATATACCGCATACACTCCACCATGTACCCCGGTGCAAGCAATATAAACGTAACTCACCCACAAAAGGTATACCCAATATCAGCAGCATCAAACTCCAGAATACCGGCAAACTCGCCATCTACATACGGCGGAATAAACTCCAGTGCATGCCCATTCCCCGGAACAAGAAGAAAAACATCATTTACGGACAATACCACACCGGCAGCAATATCGTGGGCAGGCAACAACACCGAAAAACCCATAACCGACATAGAAGCCAACAACAATCTAAAGACTGTAAGTTTTGTGTTTAACAATGGCAGCAAAGATCCCGATCAGTTGGCAGCCAATGCCATCACTTCCACCGATGTAAAAGTGTCGTGGTTGCCATTTGGAGCACTACCCGTGATGGTGGTATACTCCACCGATTCGGTTTTCGGCACTCCCGACGACGTAGAATACACTGTGGGGCAAACCATCAACGGCGGTGGAACAGTGATATATACCGGCACCGAAACAGAATACACACATCAAAACCTAAACCCCTTACAAACCTACTACTACAAAGTATACACCAAACTAAATAGCAGTCCGCAATGGTCTCCGGGAATAGCCACATCAGTTACCACACCATGCCAACAAATGAATATATTCCCATATCGCGAAAGTTTCGAAGAAGAAAATCTACCACAATGTTGGCAAGTAGAAACAGTAGACACATCAATATTATGGAACATCAACGCCAGCATAACACCTAATGATGGAGCACAATGTGCATTTACCAAAAACAACGACTACTCAACCAAAGGCAAAGACGTAATGCTGATTTCGGCACCAATGGACCTATCGGCACTAAGCCAAGCCAATGTATCGTTTTGGTATATGCTCCGCAAACGAGGCACCACACAAGACTCGCTTACAGTGATGTATCGCACTTCGGCATCGGGCCAGTGGGAAGTATTGGCCACCTATGCCAACCAAGCCACATCGTGGACCAAAGACACGGTACAAATTCCCGTACTATCCAACTACTGCCAAATAGCATTCAAAGCCACACTCAACTATGGCAACGGAGTGGCTATAGACAATATGATAGTATATGTAAACAGCGAAGGCATCGAAACTGCCGATGGCAACAACGCTCCTAAAATAGAGCTATACCCCAACCCGGCAAAAGAAAAAGTGTATGTGTCGATACAACAAAACGATGGCGAAACTGCCGAATGCCAAATATACGATATGGCAGGTCGCAAAATCAGCACACACCAAATATGTGGCAACAACACACATAGTATAAACACCAATACACTACGCAGTGGAACATACATACTTAAATTTGTATCGCCAACATTTGAAAAAACCGAAACATTAATCATTAAATAAACAGTAACACACAAATGAAAAAAATAGGATTTTTAGGGTTGTTCCTATCAATATTTATCTCAAACATATTGGCCATAGATGCCTATCCCGGTTTGATACGCTTTCGTCAACCCGACCAAAAAACAATAGTGTCGATATACATGAAAGGCGACGAAAAAGTACATTGGGCCGAAACCATAGACGGCTACTCGCTTATAACCGACGACAAAGGTTACTTTGTATATGCCACCCTCGACGAAAACGAAGATCTGGTACCCACCAAATACATAGCCACCGATGTGGAAGAACGCACATCGGAAGTGCACTCGTTTTTGAGCCACACACCCAAACACCTCCTTTTCAGCCAACGCCAAGTGTCGGCCATGCAGTCGATATGGAAACTGACCGAAGAACAAGAAAAGATGAAATACAGTGGCGATGTGGTAGGCGAAAAACGAATACTCGTTATATTGATGGGATTCAAAGACCAACCTTTCAGCATAGCACCCTTGTTTGTCCGCAATATGTTTAACCAAGTAAACTACAATATGAACTATGCCCGAGGTAGTGTACGCGACTTCTATTACGAAAACTCTTACGGACAATTTACCCTCACCGCCACAGTGGTAGGTCCCTACACCGCCGACAGCAACATGGCATACTATGGCAACAACTACGACGGCGATGCCCGTCAACTGGCCTACGAAGCCTTTGTGGCTGCCTCCAACGATGTGGACTACTCCGATTTCGACAACGACAACAACGGCATACTCGATGGCGCTCACATACTGTTTGCCGGCATGGGCGAAGAAGCCGGTGGTGGTGCCGACTGCATTTGGTCGCACAAATGGAATCTATCGGAACATCTCGAATACAACGGAATAACCATATCCACCTATTCGTGCTCGCCCGAATTTCAGGGCAACGAAACCAACCGTTTGACCAATATCGGTGTTATATGCCACGAATTGGGACACGTGTTCGGCTCGCCCGACTACTACGACACCGACTACGCCGGCAGCGGTGGCGACTTTCCCGGCAACGGAAAATGGGATTTGATGTCGAGCGGCTCGTGGAACGGAAACGGTGTTACACCGGCTCACCACAACCCATACACCAAAATACATTATTATCGTTGGGCTACTCCTACCGTTTTGGACACCCACACCACGGTGATACTTTCGCCGGCCGAAACCGACTCCAACTCTTTTTATATAATAAACACCGCCACTCCGGGCGAATACTTCTTAATAGAAAACCGACAAAAAACAGGCTTCGACCGCAACATACCTCACCACGGAATGATGGTATACCACATACACTCGCAACTGAGCTACTACGACATCAACACCGAACACCCCCAAAAGATGTATCCGCTATACTCGTTTTCGGAAGTGTATTACCCCAACGACAGTCCATCGTCGTATGGCAATATCAACAACAGTACATGCCCTTTTTCTCATCACTATGGCCGCACCACTATCAACGACTACACTATGCCATGGCTCAGAGATTGGGATACCAACACCACAGGAGTAAGCATAGAACATATTTGGGAAAACGGCGATAAGATATACTTTAAAATGAACAATGCCTTGCCTGAACCATTGGAGATAACAGCCAACGCCAAATCAGCCAACAGCATGGAACTGAAATGGCAACGATATTCCAACTACAATGTAATGGTAGTATGCTCCAAACAAAACAACTTTGGCACACCTGCCGACTCTAACTACAGAGTGGGCGACATAATAGAAAACGGCGACACCGTTATATATGTAGGAACAGCCAACTCGTTTACACAAACAGGACTGGAATCGAACTCTACCTACTACTACAAAATATACACCAAAACCAACGATAGCACATACACACAAGGTATCGAAACCACAGGCCACACCTACTGCAGTGCCATAACCGATTATCCATACACCGAAGGCTTTGACAGCGAGATAAACAACTGCTACAAACAAGAACAAATAATAGGCAACGGCACTATTGCAGTAGCCAACTCGCAACTAACATACCTATCGCAAAGCAGCACCGACAGTGTTGCCATTACACGTATTACCCTACCTCCTTTTGCTTTGGCAGAATACCAAAACGCAGTGATGAAAATAAATCTAACCATCACCGACACCAACAAACAAAACAACGCCGTAACGGTGTGCTACAAAGCCAATGCCACCGACCAATGGAAAACACTGCAACGCTACACACCAAACACCTATGCCGAAGTAATGCTAAACTTGCCCAAGCTATCGGACTTTTACTTAATATCGCTACTGATAGAAAACAGCGGAGCCAACCCCATAACCATCGACAGAATAAGCGTCGACACATACAGCGATAGCGGATATATAATAGCTGCTTCAACCAACGGCTACGGAAACATAGTGCCACAAGGTATAACACAATGCACCGAAGCCGACAGCATAACATTCGAAATAATGCCTGCCGACAACTGCCTATTGGATTCGCTATACATCAACGGACAAAGTGTAGCCATAGAGGGTAACACCTACACATTTGCCAACATAACAGCAAGCCAAACCATATATGCTACTTTTGTTTCTAACATAGGCATACACGATGCAGACAACACCGAGGTGGACATAAACCTATACCCCAACCCTGCTAAAGAAAAAATAATGGTAAACAACAATACCAACCAAAAAACCAAGTGCCTAATCTACAACATAGATGGAAAAATAGTGATGACCTATCAGTTGCACCCTCAAAGCCATAATGTAATAAACACATCGCAGCTGAAACCGGGTGTGTATATAATAAAACTAATTAGCAACACTTTCGAAAAAACCGAAAAACTGATAATAGCAGAATAATACATTATCTTCCCTTATATAAAAAAGCCATTGAAACAAATGGCTTTTTTAGTTTTTTTATGAATCAACAAACTTAATTTGGTGTCTTAATAAGCATGAAAACTACAGAAGAAGAACTAATAACGGCTTGTAAAAACAACGACTCTAAGGCTTTTAAGCATATCTACGACAAGTATGCCCCCAAGATGATGGGCGTATGTATGCGATATATGCACAGCCGAGTGGAAGCCGAAGATATTCTTCAAGAGAGTTTTATAAAAGTATATCTCAACATCAAACACTACCGCGGCGAAGGCTCCTTTGAAGGGTGGATACGACGAATAGTGGTGAATATGGCAATAAACAAACTACGTGCCGATGCTAAAAAAGAGCTAAAACTAATGGACGAAGAAGAACTGAAAAATATAACCGATAGCGAAAACCCTACACTAAACCACGATGTGGAATACAAATACTCGGCTAAGCAAATGCTCGACGCCATTCAAAAACTATCGAATATGAACCGCGTAGTATTCAACCTCGCCGAAATAGAAGGTTATTCGTATACAGAGATAGCCAAACAACTAAATATTTCGGAAAGCACAGCACGTGCCACACTGAGCCGTGCAAAAAGTATATTAAAAGCAAATTTGGAAAAACAATCGAAATAAAACATCATGCAATGAACAACGACATATTCAAACAAATAAAAGACACCTTAGACAACTACGAAATAGAACCATCAAAAGAAGTATGGCAAAACATTGACAGTAGGATACAAAAAGCAACACGCATACAAGCCTTACGCCGTGTGGTAGTTGCTACTATAGCAATAGCAACAGTAGCAGCCGCAATTATATATGCTGCCTACAATGCCCATACCCATGACACATACATGGTCCAAAGCCACACCAACAGCAGCAGCAGCA